>JAPFFX010000153.1 GCA_026645375.1 Citricoccus sp. WCRC_4
GCCCGCCGGTCCCGGCGGTCCTGGACCCGGCCGGAGACCGCGGTGGCGGTCCTGGCCACGACGGCGGTCCGGGCTGCGAGTCCGATGATGCCAGGGCGTCCACCTCGACGGAGGGGCATGTCAGTTTCCTTCCACTGGTTCGTAGAGGTCGAGGAGCGCGTTGACCACCGGCGCGGGGATGCGCTCGACGCGGAGCACCTCTCCCCCGGCCCGGGCCAGCTCCTCGGTCAGGGTCTTGGCGAAGGTGAGTTCGATGGCCATGACCACTGCGGAGGTGCCCGCCGCCATCGGGGCCACGAGTTCGGCCAGGTCCTCGTCCGCGACGAGTCCACCGGCCAGGGGGGCCGGTCCGGTGGCCAGTCCGAGGGGGTTCTCCCCCTCCTCCACCTCGACGACGTCGACCTCGCCGTCGTCCTTCTTGCTGACGAACACCAGGTCCAGCAACCGGACGACGCCGGTGGCCAGCAGGTCGGCCAGTGCCCCGAAGGTGCCGGCATCGGGTTGATCGGAGTCGAACCCCACGAGATACAGCTCCACGGGTCCATAGCGGAACTCAGGCATCGTGTTCCTTGCCTCTTTCCTGGGTTGACGGTGGTGGACGTTCGCCGGCTGCCGTTCCCGGCACACAGGTCGCCTTGGTTCGATGCTTCCCGCCCGCGGACGGTGATCGTGGGGTACTCATCCGGACCGGGCGAATCCCGACCATCGCGGGGCCGGCGTGCCGAAACCAGAGGCCGGGGGGGCAGGCGGGGACGCTCACCCGTTCCAGGTGAGACACCGCGACGGATCGCGCAGGGGTGTGTGACCCTCCTTGCGATCACCGAGACATCTGCTCGCGGTGCATCCCTCAGAAAGGCAGAGCCATGGTCCCGAGGCCGGTGTCCTGGCTGGGGCCCTTGGGGCCGGTGGAGTTCCTCGCCGCCAGGCTCGTCGAGGCCCGCCCGGACCCCGACCTGTTGCGGCGCCTGAGCGAACTGGTCCGCGCCGGAGGTGTGCGGGTGCTGGACTTCGTGGTCGCCACCCGCACCGCCCATGGCCTGGTCTCCTGGAGCGACATCGACGCCGAGGAGTTCTCCCTGGCGGGCGTCGACCTCCTCGTCCCGGGGATGATCACGGAGCAGGACATCCGTGAGGTCCTCGCCAGGCTCGCACCCGGTGGCTGGGCCATCTTCGTCGTCGAACACACGTGGTCCTACCCGGAACACCAGTTCAGGCACCCCGGTGCGACGGTCGTGTCCGTGGCCCACATCCCTGCTGCCGTCGCCGAGGCTGCGCTGAAGGAGGCGATGTCCGACGAGGAGGGGGTGTCCGACGAGGAGGCGGATGGCGAACCGTCATGGTGACCGGCGCCGGCCACCGTTCCGGGCCCGCCTCAGGGAGCCACCCTCTGGGCCTCACGCCGGCTCTGGACGCCGAGCTTGCGGTAGATGGCGCGCTGGTGGGTCTTGACCGTGTTCACCGACACGTAGAGTTCTTCGGCGATCTCCCGGATCGTCCTGGAGGTCTGCAGCAACCGGAAGACGTCCCCCTCGCGCTCGGACAGCGTCTCCAGCACGCTACCCGCCGGTGACATGGTCAGGCATGCGGTGATGAAGCCCTCATGCCGCGTCCGGCGCGAGAGGTGGTCTGCGAGCAACAACCGCATCTCCAGGTCACCGTCGCAGAAGGGCGCCCTGATGTCTTCCGCCATGGCCGTGTCCAGTGCCGACTCGCACAGTTCATGGGCGACGTCCGGCTCGCCCCGGTGCTTGTGCACCAGTGCCGCGGTGGCACGGGTCACCACCCGCACGTAGGAGATCCCGGAGAAGGCACGGTGGTGCGCCAGCAGGTGCAGGGCGGCCACCGGATCACCGGCCCGCCGGAGTATCCCGGACAGGGCCACCCCCACGAACGGCCGGTCCACGGTCCCGGCGTGCCTCTCGGCGAGGGCAACGGCCCTGGCGCGGTGGCCCGCAGCCTCGTCCAGTACCGCGACAGCGGTGTCGCGGAACACTGCCCAATCGACCCCGTGGACGTCTCCGTGTGGAAGACCCTGGAGCTCGGCCGCCGCGCGACGTCGCAGCGCGGGGTCCTGGGAGGCGGCAGCGTTGAGCGCCAACATCATCCGCGCGACGCCCGTGAAGGACATCCCCGAGCTACCACTCTCGATCGCCCGGATCAGTTCCCGGTGCGCCGTGGCGTAGTCCGCCGACCAGTACGCCATGCAACCCGCCGCCAGCGCGCCACCACCGCCCCCGAAGTAGGCCCCGGTGACCGTCGGGGGATCGCGCTGCGCCGCCAGCCGGTCCAGGATCTCACGCGCCCGCCGGTGGTTGCCGCTCCACGCTGCCGCGGACGCGAGGTGACTGAGCGCGCGCCGTTCCAGGGCGAGGTCCCCCAGCGCACCCGCCTCCCGTGCCGCAGCCGAGAGGAGCTCCTGGCCCAGGCCGGGAAAGACCTGCAGACGCAATTCGTTCCATCCGAGGAGGAAGAGCACCGGTGCCTGTTCGCGGCGGTCCACCGCCTGGGGGGTGGCCAGCAGCTCATGAACGTCCGCGCAGGCCCGGAGGGCCTCGGCCTGGTCGTCCACCAGGATGAGCCGGGCGAGGGGCAGGACGGCCCCGGTGCCGCCGTCGGGACCACTCCTGGCGGCCAGGCGGGTGGCCCGGGCGAAGCGCGTACGGGCCACCCGGTGCTCACCGATGATGTCCTCGGCACAGGCCCAGACCAGCAGGAGGCGGGGGTCCTCGGCAACACTGTCCGGCAGGCCGGCACACCACTGGGCCACTGCGGTGGCCTGGTTGTCCACTAACAACCCAACCCATCGCCGGGTCAGGGTGTCCACGGCACGCTCCACCGCTCCGGCGGCCACGAGGTGTCCCATGGACG
>JAPFFX010000163.1 GCA_026645375.1 Citricoccus sp. WCRC_4
ACTGACCGACGAGCGACCGTCGAGGGCCGCGGCTGGACGCGCCACGGAACAACGGTCCACGACGAAGGGCTGGCACCTGCTCACAGCAGGTACCAGCCCTTGTCATGCCCGGGTCACCCCCGGGCCGGCGCGGCCGTCCGGTCCTGGTGGGTCACGCCGGCGGCGCTGTCCGGGACCGCCGCAGCGATCCCGGGATCAGCAGGGACCACGGGATCAGCGGGCCGAGGCCCCGACCTTGTCGCCCTCGTCGACGCCCATGCCCGGGACGGTGGAGCCGGCCAGGTTCGCCTTGACGGCGTCCTCGATGCGCTGGCCGATGGTGGCGTCCACGTTCTTCCAGTACTGGAAGGCGTTGGAGAGCACGGGCTCCTGGACGCCGTCCAGGGCACCGGCGACGGTCTGCACGAAGCGGTCGCGCTGGGCGTCGTCGAACACCTCGTTCAGCAGGGTCCGGGGCTGGCCGAAGTCATCGTCCTCGGCGTGCAGCGCGTAGGCGGACCGGACGAGCTCGCCGTCGTTCTCCCAGCTGACGTCCACCGCACCGGTCTCGTCCGACCACGAGCTGCCGAAGGAGTTCGGGGCGTACACCGGGCGGGCGCCGGAGTGGTCGTACCACATGTTGCCCTCGAAGTTGTAGGTGTGCACCTCGTTGACCGGCTTGTTGACCGGCAGCTGCTGGAAGTTGGTGCCGATGCGGTAGCGCTGGGCATCCTGGTAGGCGAAGTTGCGGCCCAGCAGCATCTTGTCCGGGCTCATGCCCATGCCCGGCACCATGTTGGCCGGGGAGAACGCCGCCTGCTCGATCTCGGCGAAGTGGTTCGCCGGGTTCTCGTTCAGGGTCATGGTGCCGACCTTGATCCGCGGGTAGTCCTTCTTGGACCAGGTCTTGGTCAGGTCGAAGGGGTTGAACCGGTAGCTCTTGGCGTCCTCGTACGGCATGACCTGGACGTACAGGTCCCACTGCGGGAACTCGCCGCGCTTGATCGCCTCGAACAGGTCCTGGCGGTGGTACTCGGCGTTGGCGCCGGCCAACCGCTCGGCCTCCTCGTTCGAGAGGGACTCCACGCCCTGGCGGGACTCGAAGTGGTACTTCACCCAGAACTTCTCGCCGGCCTCGTTGACCCACATGTAGGTGTGGGAGCCGTAGCCGTTCATGTGGCGCCAGGTGCTGGGCAGGCCGCGGTCACCCATCAGGTAGGTGACCTGGTGGGCCGACTCCGGGTTGTTGGTCCAGAAATCCCACTGCATGGTGCCGTCGCGCAGGCCGGAGTCCGGCAGGCGCTTCTGCGAGCGGATGAAGTGCGGGAACTTCATGGGGTCGCGCACGAAGAACACCGGAGTGTTGTTGCCCACGAGGTCGAAGTTGCCCTCTTCGGTGTAGAACTTCAGGGCGAAGCCGCGCACGTCACGCCAGGTGTCCGGGGAGCCCAGCTCGCCGGCCACGGTGGAGAAGCGGGCCAGCATGCGGACCTTGGCGCCCTTCTGGAACAGGGCGGCCTTGGTGAAGCCGCTGACGTCCTCGGTGGTCTCGAAGACGCCGAAGGCGCCGGAGCCCTTGGCGTGCGGACGACGCTCGGGCACGTTCATCCGGTTGAAGTGCTGCAGCGTCTCCACGAGGTGGCTGTCGTGCAGCACGATGGGGCCGTTGCTGCCGACGGTCAGCGAGTTGCGGTCGCTGACGGCGGGGATGCCGGCCTGGGTGGTCGAACCCGTTGCATGCGGAGTGGTTTCCGTCATCACGTTCTCCTTGGTCGGGGATGGTGGGTTGGGTGGGTGAAGGTCCGGTCAGCCCTGGTGGGCGTCCCGGGGGCTTGGGGTGCCGGTGGGGCCGGCGTCCTGGGCGGCGCAGTCGGCGCAGAGTCCCTGGTAGACGACGTCGGCCACCTGGATGGCCATGCCGTGGGCGTCCGCGGGGGTCAGGCAGGGTGCGTGCCCGACGGCGCAGGCCACGTCCTCGATGCGGCCACACCCCGTGCACACGGCATGGTGGTGGTTGTCCGCCACTCGGGTCTCATAGCGCGCCGGGGAGTTGGCCAGGTCCAGCTGGCGCAGCAGTCCCGCGTCCGTCAGGGAGTGCAGCACGGTGTAGACCGACTGGACGGTGATCTCCGGGAGGGACCGCCGCACGACCGCCAGCACCTGGTCTGCCGTGGCGTGCGGGGCGCGTTCCAGGGCGTCCAGGACGGCCAGCCGCTGCTTGGTGACCCGCAGTCCGGAGGAGCGGACCCGCGCAGCCCAGGGCAGGGAGGCGGCACCGTGTGCAGTGCTCTCCTCCGGTGCCCGGACGGGCTCGTGGCGGTTCGCGGAACTCATGGTCCCCACTATGCCATATTCTGAGTTACTCATAAAAAGGACGAGCGGTGAACGTGAGGTGGGCGGCCGGGGCGTCATCCGAGGTGGGCCGCCGCCTGGACCGCCGCCCGGCGGCCGGCCCGGGTGGCGCCGATCGTGGAGGCCGACGCGCCGTAGCCGACCAGGAACAGCCCGGGCATCTTCGCCACCGTCACGCCGTCCCCGCCCATCCGCACGCCGCCGCCGCGCTCGCGGACGTGCAGGGGGGACAGGTGGTCCAGGGAGGCGCGGAACCCCGTGGCCCACAGGATCGTGTCCACCGGTGTCTCCCAGGTGGTCAGCGGGTCCTCCGAGGACACGGCCGTGCAGGCCCGGCCGCTCAGCCCCGGGACCCGCTCGAGCCCACCGGAGGCCGCGGCCCCGGGGGCCAGCAGGCGGTCGGCGACGTCGCCCTGGGAGGGGACCTGGCCGCCGTCGGGACCCGGGCCGTCGAGCACGGCGCCGCCGGGGGTGAGGCGGCGTAGCGGCCCGCGACTGACGAGCACGCCCGCGGCGATCCCCGCCAGGTACTGGTCGGTGACGGGAAGGCCGGTGGCGGCGACCACGGACAGCGGCGGCAGGCCCATGGTGGTGCGGGTGGACACGGAGGCCTCCACGTCCACGCCCCAGGAGGCGTCGAAGAAGCGGTCCGTCCAGTCCGGGGTGCGGCGCGTGGTCCAGACCGTGGCGGCGCCGGCCTCGTGCAACTGGAGCAGGAATTGCAGGGCCGAGGTGCCCCCGCCGACCACCAGCACGCTCCGGCCGGTGAAGTCCCCGGCTGCCGTGAACCCGCGCGTGTGCAGCTGGCGGCCGGTGAACTCGGCGATGCCCGGGTAGTAGGGCACGTAGGGGCTGTCCCAGGTGCCGGTCGCGTTGATCACGGCCCGGGCACGCCATTGCCGGCCGTCGGCCGCGGTGACGGTGAAGACCCCCTGGCGGTGGTCCACGCTCCGCACGTCCACGGGCCGGATCACGGGCAGCTCCAGCCGCTCCTCGTAGGTGCCGTAGTACCGGGACACCACGCGACTGGCCGGCTCCCGGGGGTCAGGGGTGCCCAGCGGCATCCCGGGCAGGTCGTGGATCCCGTGTGCGGCGTCGAGGGTCAGGGAGTCCCAGCGGTGGCGCCACGCCCCGCCCGGGCCGTCGTTGGCGTCCAGCACCACGAACCGGGTTCCGGGCTCCACCTGCTTCCGGAGCAGCTGCCCGGCCGCGCTGAGGCCGGCCTGCCCGGCTCCGATCACGACCGCGTCGAGCGGCTCTTCGGTGGAGGTCACGTCCCGCAGTATTGCAGGCGGCCGGCGCCCGTCGCCGCGCTACGATGGGGCGCAGGCCGCGACTGGCGCAGGTGGACCACCACCGGGAAGCGGCGCTGCGTGGTGCCGACGCCGTCGGCCCCGAACGGTGACCGGACCGCCCGCCTGGGTCCGGGCGCCAGACCAGAATCCCCAGACCATGCCAGCAGGAGCTTCTCGTGACCCAGCCGAACACCACGACGTCCGCGTCCCTCAGCAACCGCCCCCTGACCGACGTCGACCCGGAGATCGCCGCCGTCCTGGACCAGGAGCTGGGCCGCCAGCGGGACACCCTGGAGATGATCGCCTCCGAGAACTTCGTGCCCCGCGCCATCCTCGAGACCCAGGGTTCGGTGCTGACCAACAAGTACGCCGAGGGCTATCCCGGACGGCGGTACTACGGCGGTTGTGAGTACGTGGACGTGGCCGAGAACCTGGCGATCGAGCGCGCCAAGTCCCTGTTCGGTGCCGAGCACGTCAACGTCCAGCCCCATGCCGGCGCCCAGGCCAACGTGGCCCTGATGACCGCCCTCATGCAGCCCGGGGACACCCTGATGGGCCTGTCGCTGGCGCACGGCGGCCACCTGACCCACGGGATGAAGCTGAACTTCTCCGGGAAGAACTACGACATCGCCGCCTACGAGGTGGATCCGGACACCTACCGGATCGACATGGACAAGGTCCGCGAGAAGGCGATCGAGGCCAAGCCGGCCGTCATCGTGGCGGGCTGGTCGGCCTACTCCCGGCAGCTGGACTTCGAGGCGTTCCGTTCCATCGCGGACGAGGTCGGGGCCAAGCTGTGGGTGGACATGGCCCACTTCGCCGGGCTGGTCGCCGCGGGACTGCACCCGAACCCGGTGCCCCACGCCGACGTCGTGACCTCCACCGCGCACAAGACCCTCGCCGGGCCCCGCTCGGGCTTCATCCTCTCCAAGGAGGAGTACCGGAAGAAGATCGACTCGGCCGTGTTCCCGGGCCAGCAGGGCGGCCCGCTGATGCACGCGATCGCGGGCAAGGCCGTGGCCTTCAAGATCGCCGCCTCCGAGGAGTTCGCCGAGCGCCAGCGCCGCACCATCGAGGGCGCCCAGATCCTGGCCGAGCGCCTGATGGGGACCGACGTCACCGAGCACGGGGTCTCCGTGCTGACCGGTGGCACCGACGTGCACCTGATCCTGGTGGACCTGCGCCACGCCGAACTCGACGGCCGCCAGGCCGAGGACCTGCTCCACGAGGTCGGCATCACCGTCAACCGCAACTCCATCCCGTGGGACCCGCGCCCGCCGATGACCACCTCCGGCCTGCGCATCGGCACCCCCGCCCTGGCCACCCGTGGCTTCGGGGCCGAGGAGTTCGCCGAGGTGGCGGACATCGTCGCCCAGGCCCTCAAGCCGGGCCCGGACCTGGAGGCCCTGAAGGCCCGCGTGCAGAAGCTCGCCACCGACTTCCCGCTGTACGAGGGTCTCGAAGGCTGGTGACACGCTCCACGCGCATCACTATGGTGATAGATAAATTCCCGGCCGACCCCCGCAAGGAAGCGTGATCCAGCCATGACCGCACAGAAGCTCGACGGCCGCGCCACGGCCGCCGCCATCAAGGAGGACCTCACCCGTCGCGTGGAGGTCCTGCGCGGACAGGGCATCGTGCCCGGTCTGGGCACCATCCTGGTCGGCGAGGACCCGGGATCCCAGTCCTACGTGGGGGGCAAGCACCGCGACTGCGCCGAGGTGGGCGTGGCCTCGATCCGGAAGGACCTGCCCGCCTCCACCACCGAGGAGGAGCTGCTGGCCGTCGTCGAGGAACTCAACGCGGACGAGGCCTGCACCGGGTACATCGTGCAGCTGCCGCTGCCCAAGCACATCGACACCGACCGCATCCTCGAGGCGATCGACCCGGCCAAGGACGCCGACGGGCTGCATCCGATGAACCTGGGGCGCCTGGTGGCCTCGGTCGGCGGGGAGCTGGACTCGCCGCTGCCGTGCACCCCCAAGGGGTGCGTGGAGCTGCTGAAGCACTACGGCATCGACCTGGACGGCAAGGTGGTCCTGGTGATCGGCCGCGGCGTGACCATCGGCCGGCCCGCCGGGCTCGTGCTGACCCGCCGGGACGTCAACGCCACCGTGGTGCTCGCGCACACCGGCACGAAGGACCTCAAGGCCGAGCTGGCCCGCGCGGACGTCATCATCGCCGCGGCGGGGGTGGCCCACATGGTCGGGCCGGAGGACGTCAAGGACGGGGTGATCGTTCTGGACGTGGGCGTCTCCCGCGTCGAGGGCGAGGACGGCAAGGCCAGGATCACCGGCGACGTGGACCCGGGCGTGGCCGAGAAGGCGTCCTGGATGGCCCCTAACCCTGGTGGCGTGGGCCCGATGACCCGGGTGATGCTGCTGGCCAACGTGGTCGAGGCCGCCGAGCGCGCCGCGGCCGCCGACGGCTGGACGGAGCCCGAGCGGGACTGACAGGGGCCCGGTGAGAGCATTCTTCATGCTCTGATGGACTGATCATCCCGGCAGGACATGGTGATGCGTCCATCCTGCGATGAATCCGGGCGCACACGCCGCCAACCGTGTGCCCTGGCTCCCCGATCTCATCCGCCAAAACGCCTCAGCGTAGTCCACGTCAAACCGCCGTAGCCGCTATCTGCCGGCGAAACTGACCAAGTCCGTTCGGGAGGCACCGATGACCGAGGCTTCGAAGGACTGGGTCGAGGACGAACTCGCCGGCTGCCGCCAAGTCGACAAGCGCCTGGACCGGCGGCTGCACGCGCTGCTCGGGCAGATGGCGGGCGCCATGGGCGAGAGCATTCCCCTGGCCTGCCAGGACTGGGCCAGCGCCAAGGCGGCCTACCGGTTCTTTGCCAACGACCGGGCCGGCGAGGGCGACATCCTCGCGGGCCACGTCGAGGCGACCCGCCGGCGCGTCGCCGCCGCCCGCGGCACCATCCTCGTCCTCCAGGATACCACCGAGTTCTCCTTAGAGCGCGAGCGCCCCGACCGGATCGGCCGGACCTACCGGGTCTACGGCGGCAAGGACCGGTGGGGACGCGTGCGGATGCAGACCGCCTGCGGGCTGCTGATGCACTCCAGCCTGGCGGTCACGACCGAGGGCCTGCCGCTCGGCCTGGGCGCGGTCAAGTTCTGGACCCGCAAGACGTTCAAGGGGACCAACGCCCTGAAGAGGCGGATCAACCCGACGCGGGTCCCGATCGAGGGGAAGGAAAGCGTCCGATGGCTAGACAACATGCGGCGGACCACCGAACTGTTCGGCGACCCGGCCCGCTGCGTCCACATCGGCGACCGGGAAAGCGACATCTACGAGCTCTTCTGCCTGGCGCGCGAGCTCGGGACGCACTTCCTGGTCCGGACCTGCGTCGACCGGCTCGCGGACGACGGTCGCCCGTGTGATGGGCGAGGTGGCCGTGGGCAGTCGGCACCGCCACGCGGTCCGGGACGCTGCCGGCCGGGTCGAGACCGCGGAGGTGGAGCTCACCTACGCCACCGTGCACGTCCTGCCGCCGATCGGCAAGGGGAAGCGCTACCCCGCGCTCGACCTGACGATCCTGCACGCCCGGGAGCCGGACCCGCCCGACACCCGCCCCCGCATCGACTGGAAGCTCGCCACCGACCTGCCGGTCGCCGACACCGCGGCCGCGGTGGAGAAACTGCATTGGTATTCCATGAGGTGGCGGATCGAGGAATTTCACAAGATCTTGAAATCGGGGTGCAAGGTGGAGGCAGCGCGGCTGAGGACGGCCGAGCGCCTGGTGAAGCTGATCGCCGTCCTGTGCATCGTCGGCTGGCGCGTCTTCTGGCTGCGGATGATGAACCGGGTCGTGCTCGACGCCGAGCCCGGCGTCGCCTTGACCGGGCTCGAGACCGCGCTCCTCGACCGCCTGGTGCCCGACCGCAGACCCAACCCGTTCGGGCATCCGGGACCTGGCCTGCTACGTCCGGAAGGTCGCCCGTCTCGGCGGCTGGCTCGCCCGCGCCGGGGACCCGCCGCCCGGCGACGTCGTCCTGTGGCGCGGCATGGCGCGCCTGACCGATATCGTTCTCGGCGCGACCCTCGCCCTTGGAGATGTGGGTAATTAGCCCGGATTATTCATGAGGCAGGAAATTAGCGGCATCAAATCGTGGAAAATCAATTGGTTAGCGGCGAAGTAAAAAGCGTTACGGAGACAATTTTTCGTCTTTGCCAT
>JAPFFX010000084.1 GCA_026645375.1 Citricoccus sp. WCRC_4
CGGTACCGGAGGAGCCGGAGACGATGGCGCCCGCATGGCCCATGGTCTTGCCCTCCGGGGCGGTGAAGCCCGCCACGTAGCCGACGACCGGCTTGGTCACGTTGTTCTTGATGAACTCCGCGGCCCGCTCCTCGGCGTCGCCGCCGATCTCGCCGATCATCACGATCGCCTTGGTGTCCGGATCCGCCTCGAACGCCTCGAGGGCGTCGATGTGGGTGGTACCGATGACCGGGTCGCCGCCGATGCCGATGGCGGTGGAGAAGCCCAGGTCCCGCAGCTCGTACATCATCTGGTAGGTCAGGGTGCCGGACTTGGAGACCAGGCCGACGCCGCCCTTGCCGGTGATGTTGGCCGGGGTGATGCCGGCCAGGGACTCACCCGGGGTGATGATGCCGGGGCAGTTCGGGCCCAGGATCCGGGTCACCGGCTTGCCGTCGGCGCCGGTCTTCTCCTGGGACAGGGCGAAGAACTCGGCGGAGTCCTGCACCGGGATGCCCTCGGTGATGACCACGAGCAGCGGGATACCGGCCTCGATCGCCTCGACGGCGGCGTCCTTGGCGAACTTCGGCGGCACGAACATCACGGAGACGTCCGCACCGGTGGCCTCCATGGCCTCGGCCACGGACCCGAAGACGGGCAGCTCGATCCCAGCGCCGTGCTGGTCCTTGTGGGACACGGTGGTGCCGGCCTTGCGGGCGTTGACGCCGCCGACGATGTTGGTCCCGGCGTGCAGCATCCGGGCGGTGTGCTTGGAGCCCTCGCCGCCGGTGATGCCCTGGACGATGACCTTGGAATCCTTGTTCAGGTAGATCGACATGTGTGCTGTCCGTCCTTACTTCTGTGCCGAGGCGTTGGCGAGCTCGGCGGCCTTGTCGGCGCCTTCGTCCATGGAGGTGGCCTGGGTGACCAGCGGGTGGGCGGCCTCGCGCAGGATGCGGCGGCCCTCGTCCACGTTGTTGCCGTCCAGGCGCACGACCAGCGGCTTGGTCGCCTTGTCGCCCAGGATCTCCAGGGCCTTGACCACGCCGTTGGCGACCGCGTCACAGGCGGTGATGCCGCCGAAGACGTTCACGAACACGCTCTTGACCTGCTCGTCGTTGAGGATGACGTCCAGGCCGTTGGCCATGACCTCGGCCGAGGCGCCACCGCCGATGTCCAGGAAGTTGGCGGGCTTCACGCCACCGTGGTTCTCGCCGGCGTAGGCCACGACGTCCAGGGTGGACATGACCAGGCCCGCACCGTTGCCGATGATGCCGACCTCGCCGTCGAGCTTGACGTAGTTGAGGTCGTTCGCCTTGGCCTTGGCCTCCAGCGGGTCCTCGGTGCGCTCGTCCACCAGGGCCCCGTGGCCCTCCTGGCGGAACTCGGCGTTCTCGTCCAGGGTGACCTTGCCGTCCAGGGCCACGATGTCACCGGCGCCGGTCTTGACGAGCGGGTTGACCTCCACCAGGGTGGCGTCCTCCTTCTCGAAGACGTCCCACAGCTTGATGAGGACCTCGGCGACCTTGCCGCGCAGTTCCTCGGGGAAGCCGGCCTCGGCCACGATCTTGTCCGCGGTCGCGGCGTCGATGCCGGTCAGCGCCGAGACAGGAACCTTGGCCAGGGCCTCGGGACGTTCCTCCGCCAGCTGCTCGATCTCCATGCCGCCCTCGACCGAGCACATCGCCAGGTAGGTGCGGTTGGAGCGGTCCAGCAGCACGGAGAAGTAGTACTCCTCCGCGATGTCGGCGCCCTGGGCGATCATGACCTGGTGGACGGTATGGCCCTTGATGTCCATGCCCAGGATGGCCTTGGCGTGCTCGAAGGCCTCGTCGGCGGTCTTGGCGACCTTGACGCCGCCGGCCTTGCCGCGGCCACCGACCTTCACCTGCGCCTTGACGACCGTCACGCCGCCGATCTTCTCAGCGGCCGCCTTGGCCTCTTCCGGGGTCTGCGCCACGATGCCGGCCAGCACGGGAACGCCGTGTGCCTCGAACAGATCGCGCGCCTGGTATTCATACAGGTCCACGGGTTGGAGTCCTTCTACGTCGAAAACGGGGACGGCACGGATTCCGCGGGCGGCATCTGGGCACGGCAGCACCCGATCCTGAAGAGGCCATCCGACCCCTGACATCGAGTGATGCGTGTCCGGCTCGGCGGAAGCCGGCCGGAAGTCCGGGAAACCCCGGGCATTCCAACCCTTACCTTAGTCCACGCCGCACCGTGGCCGTCCATTCCGACCGGCCGGGCCCCGTGGGACCTCAGTCCGCCCGGGTCAGCGGGGCATAGCGCAGCAGCAGCCGCTTCTCGGTTCCGGCGAAGTCGACGGTGGCGACGGTCTTGTCCCCGGCACCGGCCAGCGCCAGCACGGTGCCGCGGCCGAAGGTGCCATGGTCCACGGCGTCCCCCGGCGCCAGGGCGACGATCTCCTTGTTGGGCTGGACCCGGGTGGGCTTGGCGCCCCGGTTCGGCACCGTCAGTTCGGCGTCCTCCGCATAGGCTCCCGAGGCGCGGGCGGGCCGGTTGGACGCGGACCCGGCGCCCCAGTGGGAACCGGAGAACCGCTGGGAGTAGCGGGATCCGCCGTGGCCCCCGATCGAGCCGCCGCCGAAACCGCTTCCGAAGCCCGCGGGCCGGGTCGAGCCCTCCCGTTCCCAGACCAGCAGGGTCTCCGGGATCTCACCCAGGAACTGGCTGGGCGGGTTGAACTGGTGCTGGCCCCACAGGGACCGGGCCTCGGCGCGGGAGACGAAGAGCCGGCGTCGGGCGCGGGTGAGGCCCACGTAGGCGAGCCGGCGTTCCTCGGCCAGCTCCTTCTCGTCCGTCATGGACCGCGAGTGCGGGAAGACGCCGTGCTCCATGCCGGTCAGGAACACCACGGGGAACTCCAGTCCCTTGGCGGTGTGCAGGGTCATCAGCGTGACCTGGCCCAGCTGGTCCGCCAGGGCGGCGCCCTCGGTGTCCGGGGCGTCCGGCAGCTGGTCCGCGTCGGCCACGAGCGCCACCTGTTCCAGGAAGTCCCCCAGGGTGCCGCCGGGGTTGGTCTTCTCGAACTCACGGACCACGGCCACCAGCTCGCCGAGGTTGTCCGCGCGGGACTCGTCCTGCAGGTCCTCGGAGGAGCGCAACGCCTCGAGCATGCCCGTCTGCTCCAGGACGGCCTCGAGCACGGTGGCCGCCCCGGACGTGGCCGCCACCTGGGCGAGGTCGTCCATCATCTGCACGAAGCCGTTGACGGCCTTGAGGGAGCGGGTCGCCATGGCCGGGGCCTGGTCCGCCTGGCGCAGCGCCTCGAAGAAGGTCGAGCGGTTGCGCCCCTGCAGCGCCGCCACCGCCCCCTCGGCGCGGTCGCCGATCCCGCGCTTGGGCTCGTTGAGGATCCGGCGCAGGTTGACGTCGTCATCGGGGTTGTCCAGCACGCGCAGGTAGGCCAGCGCGTCCTTGATCTCCTTGCGGTCGTAGAACCGCGTGCCGCCGACCACCCGGTAGGGGATGCCCTTCGTGACCAGGCGTTCCTCGAGGGACCGGGACTGGGCGTTGGTGCGGTAGAAGACCGCGACGTCCGCCGGGCGGATGCCCTCCTCGTCCTGGAGCCGGTCGATCGTCGTGGCGATCCACTCCGCCTCGGCCGACTCGTTCTCGGCGGCGTAGCCGACGATCTTCTCCCCCGACCCCTCGGCGGTCCACAGGTTCTTGGGCCGGCGCTGGGGGTTCTTCGAGATCACCGCGTTGGCGGCGTCCAGGATGGTCTGGGTGGAGCGGTAGTTCTGCTCCAGCTTGATGGTCTCGGCCTCGGGGTAGTCCTGCTCGAACTCCACGATGTTGCGGATGTCCGCGCCGCGGAACGCGTAGATGGACTGGTCCGAGTCCCCGACCACGGTGAGCTCGCCGCCGGCGGTCTCCACGCCCCCCGGCTCCCCCGCGGGCCCGGTGAGCAGCCGCACCAGGCGGTACTGGGCATGGTTGGTGTCCTGGTACTCGTCCACCAGCACGTGCCGGAAGCGTCGGCGGTAGTTGTCCAGCACCCCCGGGAACGCCTCGAGCATGTTGACCGTCATGCCGATCAGGTCGTCGAAGTCCATGGCGTTGGCCTGGCGCAGCCGCGCGGTGTACTCGGTGTAGACGGCGGACACGGCCTGGGCGAAGGGCTCGGAGGTGCCGACGGTGGCCGCGTGGTCCTCGCAGTCCACGAGCTCGTTCTTCAGGGCGCTGATCCTGTTCAGGATCGCCTTGGGCGCGAACCGCTTGGGGTCCAGGTCGTGCGCCTTCGCGATCGAGGTGATCAGCCGCAGGGAGTCGGCGGAGTCGTAGATGGAGAAGTTGGACTTCAGCCCGACGGTGGTGGCCTCCCGGCGCAGGATCCGCACACAGGAGGAGTGGAAGGTGGAGATCCACATCTTCTGCGCCGCCGGTCCGATCAGCGCGCTGATCCGCTCGCGCATCTCCGCGGCGGCCTTGTTCGTGAAGGTGATCGCCAGGACCTCGTGCGGGCGCGCCCGGCCGGTGGCCAGGGCGTAGGCGATCCGGTGCGTGAGTACGCGGGTCTTGCCCGAGCCGGCACCGGCGACGATCAGCAGCGGCGAACCGGTGTGCTCCACGGCGCGCTTCTGCTGCTCGTTCAGTCCCTCGAGCAGTTCGTGCGCGCTCGGCGCGCGGTGGGCGCCGGCGGTCGAGGCGAACCCGAACTCCGGCTCGTCGGAGAACGGGTCGGCGGGGCGGGCGGCGAACAGGCCCGGCAGGGCAGTCTGGAAATCCTGGGACATGGTGGCGTCCATTCTACCGAGGGCCAGGACGCCCTCAGGGGTCGTCCACAGCCCCCGGTCCTCCGGCCCGTCCCGCAGGCGGGATAATGGGAGGCTGGAGGTTCACGTGTCCCAGAAGAAGAGCAAGAAGCGGCAGAACAGGCCCCGGTCCGACGCCGGCCGGTCGGGCCAGCCGTCCGGCGCACCGCGGCAGGGTGAGGGCGAGGGCAGGACCCCAGCGGCCGCCGTCGGGCCCGTCCGGCACCCCCGCCCCTCGGTGGCCCAGGCCCGTCAGGACCTGGAGGCCTCCGGCCAGAAGGAGGGCAGCCCGGGGATGCTGGTGGCCGCCCTGCTGGGCACCACCCTGTTCATGTTCTTCTACCTGCACGTGTTGGTGCTGCCCCAGATGGCGCAGTTGTCCGGCGGGCTGTCCATGCCGGACCAGCAGTTCCTCTACGACTCCGCCTACCTCGCCGAGCTGGACGCCGCCATGGACGAGCCGGCCCACGGGCAGCTGAACTGGGTGCACAAGACGGCCGGGGTGATCTTCCCCATCGCGGTGGGCCTGTCCGTGGCCGCCGTGGCCGCCTGGTGCCTGCCCCGCGGCTGGGGCCGCTGGGTGTCCTACGCCGCCGGTGCGCTGTTCGCGGTGGTGGACATCGTGGAGAACATGCTCATCGAGTCGGCGCTGCGGGCCGGGGGCGAGGGCGCGGCCCTGGCCTCCGCGTTCACCACGGCGCGCTGGGTGCTGCTGGTGGCCATCACGGCGTGGATCGTGCTGATGATCGCGGGGCGGTTCCGGCGCGCGGCCCGCGAACGCACGGAGAGGATCGCCCGGCAGGTGCGGCGCGCGTAGCGACAGGCCCCGGACATGACACGCGCGTGGGCCTCGGACCGCGTAGGATGTTCGGGTGGACCGGCGCCCTCGCGCGTGCGAGCGGGCGTCCGGGCCCTGTAGCCCCCGTAGCTCAGTAGGATAGAGCGACCCTCTCCTAAAGGGTAGGCCATCGGTTCGATTCCGGTCGGGGGCACCATTCCCTCCTCCGCGGACCGCCGGCGCCCCGGCGCGGGACTCAGGCCGGTGTGCGTCGTGGATCGCCGTCACCGGACCCGAAGAGGTCCGCTCGGCGGTCGGCCAGGTACGACGGCACGCCCTCGACGTCCCGGAGCTCCACCACGAGCAGGTCCTCGCCCGCAGCCGGCAGTGCGTCCACGGCGCCGCCGGGGCCGCAGATCACGCTGAGCCCCGCATAGTCCTGGTCGCCCTCGCTGCCGCAGTAGTTGGCGTAGGCGATCTGGACGCCGTTCTCGTAGGCCCGCGCGGGGACCAGGGTCCTGGACACGATCTCGTAACCGGCCATGTTCGCCGTCGGGACCAGGACGACCTGCGCGCCCCGCAGCGCCGCCGCCCGGACGGCCTCCGGGAATTCCACGTCGTAGCAGATGAGCAGGGCGACCCGGCACCCCCGGAGGTCCGCCACCGCGGGCGGCTGGTCCCCGGGGGCGAAGCGGGTCCGGTCCAGGTCTGCGAACAGGTGCATCTTCCGGTGCCGCAGCACCGTCCGGCCGTCCGCGATCAACTGGGCGGCGTTGTACACGGTCCCGTCGGCGTCGCGTTCGGGATACCCGTAGGCCACGGCCACCCCGGTCCGCACGGTCAGCTCGGCGACCCGCCGGGCGGTCGGGCCCCCGGACGGTTCGGCCAGCCGATGCGTGTCCCGGCGGGGGATGTCGTACCCGGTGGTGAACATCTCCGGGACCACCAGGACGTCGGCGCCCCGTTCCGAGGCCCGGCCCAGGACGTCCTGGAGCCGGAGGAGGTTCCCCTCGACGTCGAGCGGGTGCGGCTCGCACTGCCAGACGGCGACGCGCACGGGGCTCAGTCCGCCAGCGCGACGGGCGCGATCTCGTCGAAGAGATCCCCCGGCCCGGGATTGCCCTCGGCGCTGGAACCGCCGAAGTAGTCCATGACACCCCAGACCGCATTCAGCCCGGTCTGCACCGCGCCCTCCGCCCAGGCGGGGGTGAAGGAGACATCATCACCGGCCAGGAAGATCCCGCGTTGGCTCTCGGGCAGGTCCCGCTGCATGAAGTGGGTGTACATCCGGTGGTTGTAGCGGTAGTGCCCGGGCAGGGCCCCCTTGAACGCACCCAGGAAGAACGGGTCGTCCTCCCAGGACACCGTCACGGGTTCGCCCACGATGTGACTGCGGATGTCCACGGTCGGATAGATCTTCGACAGCGAGTTCAGCGCGAGGTCGACCCGGCGGTCCACGGCGTGCGGGAGCATCTTCAGGGAGTCCGACATCCACGAGTAGGACAGGCAGATCGCGGCCGGACGATCGGGGCCGTCGTCGAAGAGGTAGGTGCCCCGCGTCAGCCGGTCGGTGAGCGTCATGCTCATCTGGTGGCGACCGGTCTCCGGGTCCGTGCGCAGCCAGAACGGTTCGTCGACCATGACGAAGGTCTTCGTCGACTGCATGTACCGCGTCCGGTCCAGCGCCATCCACAGGTCCTGGGAGAACAGTCCCTCGTCGCAGTCGACCTCCGTGGTCAGCAGCCAGCTGTGGCACGTCGCGACCACGGCGTGGTGCCGGCGCGTGGTGCCCCACCGGTCCCGCACGCAGAACCGGCCGTCGTCGTCCCGCCCGATGGCCGAGGCGGCCGCCAGCGTGGCCCCGTGGTGGAGGGAGGACAGCGTGGTCCCGGCGGGCCAGGGCCCGCCGGGGCGGACCGGCAGCTCCCACAGCCCACGGGGCAACTGGTCGACACCGCCCACGATGAGCCGCTGGTCGGCGTCGCAGTTGGTGAGGACCACCCGCAGGATCTCCAGCATGGAGTTCGGGAAGTCCGAGTCCCATCCTCCCGTGCCGAACCCCACGACGCCGAACAGCTCCCGGTCGCGGAAGGACAGGGACCCGAAGGCCTTCGACCGGGCGATGAAGTCGTAGAACGTCCGGTCGTCCCAGTCCGCCACGAGGGCATCCCAGGACTCCTTGAGCCGGGGCACGTCGCGATGCCGGATGGCCTCCTGCATCTCGGTGTACCCGATCTCCTCCAGCGCGGCGTCCCAGGCGTCGGAGATCGTGGTGAAGGCCTCGGGGAGGTCCGCCAGGGTCTGCCCGTAGAAGGTCTCGCCGCCGATGTCGATGACCGTGCTTCCCGCGGCGGGTGTCAGCGGGTTCGGGAAGGGCCGGTGCTCCAGGCCCAGGAGGTCGGCGTAGTGGAAGAAGGTGCTGCCCGAGGTCGGGAAGCGCATCCCGCCCAGTTCCGCCACCACGCCCTCGGCGCCGTCGAAGCGGTGGGTGCGCAACCGGCCACCGATCCTGGTGGGCTCGTAGATCACCGGCTTGAGCCCCAGGTTCATCAGCTCGTAGGCGGCGACCATGCCCGACAGCCCCGCTCCGATGATCGCGACCTCACGCCCGAGGACCGCCTGCGGCAGCGCACCGAGGCCGGCGGGATGGTCCAGCCACTCGTCGTAGGCGAACGGGAAGTCGGGCCCGAACATGGTGACCGGCAGGGGCGAGGTGTCCTCCTCGGACGGCGTGAAGATGCTCACGTCAGGAGACTATGGTGTCCGTCGCCGCCTGCCCACCCCCCGGTTGATCGGCGCAGGACACCACGTCGCGCAGGCCCCCGCCATCCGTTGTCCGCCCCGCAGCCGGTCGAAGTCCTGCGGCCGCCGTAGCCCGGTGTCCTGGCCGGGGCGATGGGGAGTGCTCCCGTGACGGGCCGCGATGCTCCTGTTCAGGGGAGGGTCACGTCCGCGTTGGGGTCGTCGAACTGGGTCCGGTACAGCTCCGCGTACCGGCCCCCGCGGGCCAACAGGTCCGCGTGCGGCCCCTCCTCCACCACGCGCCCGTCCTCGACCACCAGGATGCGGTCCGCGGAGCGGATGGTGGAGAGCCGGTGCGCGATCACGACGGCGGTGCGGCCTTCCAGCGCCTCGGCCAGCGCGGCCTGGACGGCCTTCTCCGAGGTGGAGTCCAGGGCGGCCGTCGCCTCGTCCAGCAGGACGACGCGCGGAGCGGCCAGCAGCAACCGGGCGATCGTCATGCGCTGTCGCTCTCCCCCGGAGAGCCGGTAGCCACGCTCCCCCACCACGGTGTCGAGCCGGTCCGGCAGGCCCTCGACCACGTCCCGCAGGCGGGCGCGGTCGATCGCCTCCCACACCTCCTCGTCGGTGGCCCCGGGCCGGGCCAGCGTCAGGTTCCCGCGGATCGTGTCATGGAACAGGTGCCCGTCCTGGGTGACCATGCCCACCGTCTCCTGCAGGGACGCGAAGGTGGTGTCCCGGACGTCCAGGCCGTTGTAGCGGACCGACCCCGAGCCGACGTCGTAGAGCCGGGCCAGCAGTGAGGCGATGGTGGACTTGCCCGCACCCGAGGTGCCGACCAGGGCGTAGGTCTGCCCCGGCTGCACCGTGAAGGAGATCCCGTGCAGCACCTCGGCCCCGCCCCGGCGGTCCAGCACGGCCACCTCCTCGAGCGAGGCCAGGGAGACCTGGTCCGCGCTGGGATAGGAGAACCGCACGTCCTGCACCTCGAGGGTGACCGGGCCGTCCGGGATGGCCCGCGCGTCGGGACGCTGGCGGATCAACGGTTCCAGGTCCAGCACCTCGAAGACCCGGTCGAAGGAGACGAGGGCACCCATGATCTCCACGCGCGCACTGGCCAGTCCGGTCAGCGGGGCGTAGAGCCGGGTCAACAGCAGGGCGAGCGTGACGACGTCCCCGGCCTCGAGCGTCCCGGCCAGGGCCTGCAGTCCGCCGATGCCGTAGACGGCCGCCAGGGCGAGCGCGGAGACGAGGGTCAGTGCCGTCATGAACACGGACTGGCGCACGGAGATGCCCACGCCGACCGCCCGGACCCTGTCGGCCCGGGAGGCGAACTCGGCCGACTCCCGCGCCGGGTTGCCGAAGAGCTTGACGAGGGTCGCTCCGGCGGCGGAGAACCGCTCGGTCATTTGGTCGCCCATCGTCGCGTTGGACTGGGCCTGGCTGCGGCTGAGTTCGGCGATCTTGCCGCCCATGAAACGCGCCGGGATCAGGAACAGCGGCAGCAGCACCAGGGAGACGAGCGTGACCTGCCAGGACGTCGTCAGCATGACGATCAGGGTCAGCACCAGGGAGACCACGTTCATCACCACGCCGGACAGGGTGCGGGAGATCGCCGTCTGGGCGCCGATGACGTCGTTATTGAGCCGGGAGA
>JAPFFX010000233.1 GCA_026645375.1 Citricoccus sp. WCRC_4
GGGACGTGCTCACCTCCAACGCCGAGCACTGGTCCTTCGCCCGCCGGGTGCCGGCCGGGGTGGTCGCGGTGATCTCCCCGTTCAACTTCCCGCTGATCCTGTCCATCCGCTCGGTCGCCCCCGCCCTGGCCCTGGGCAACGCGGTGATCCTCAAGCCGGACCCGCGCACCCCGGTCTCCGGGGGCGTGATGATCATGCGCGCCTTCGAGACGGCCGGCCTGCCGGCCGGGGTGCTGCAGCTGCTGCCCGGCGGCGCCGAGACCGGGGCGGCCCTGACCGAGGCCCCCGAGGTCCGCATCATCTCCTTCACCGGCTCCACCGCCGCCGGACGCAAGGTCGGCGAGGCCGCCGGACGCCACCTCAAGCGCGCCCACCTGGAGCTCGGCGGCAACAACGCCCTCGTGGTCCTGCCCGGGGCGGACCTGGCCAAGGCCGCGTCCGCCGGGGCGTTCGGGTCCTTCCTGCACCAGGGCCAGGTCTGCATGACCGCCGGGAGGCACCTGGTGCACGAGTCCATCAAGGACGACTACGTGGCCGCGCTGCGGGAGAAGGCCGAGAACCTGCCCGTCGGGGACCCGATGACCGGGCAGGTCGCCCTGGGCCCGATCATCGACCAGGCCCAGCGGGACAACATCGACCGGATCGTGCGCCAGGCCAAGGACGCCGGGGCCTCGATCGAGGCCGGGGGCACCTACGAGAACCTGTTCTACGCCCCCACCGTGCTCACCGGCCTGGACAAGGACAACCCGGCCTGGGCCGAGGAGATCTTCGGCCCGGTCGCCCCGGTGATGGGCTTTGCCACCCTGGAGGAGGCCGCCGAGATCGTCAACGCCTCCGAGTACGGGCTCTCCGTGAGCATCCTCGGCGAGGTCGGCGAGGCCATGAAGCTGGCCGACCAGGTCCACTCCGGCAAGGTCCACATCAACGAACAGACCGTCATGGACGAGTCCAACGCCCCCTTCGGCGGCGTCGGCGCCTCCGGCACCGGCTCCCGCTTCGGCGGCTACGCCGCCAACATCGAGGCCTTCACCGAGACCCAATGGCTCACCATGCGCCCCGACATCGCGCCCTACCCCTTCTAGACCCCGGGAGCCGGACATGAGGATCACCGTCGTCGGCGCGGGCGCGATGGGCCAGCTCGTCGGCGCCCGACTGGCGCTGGCCGGGGAGGACGTCGTGCTCCTGGACACCGACGAGCGCGTCCGGGACACGCTGAGCGCCCGCGGCGTCACGCTGCACACCGAGGTCGGCACCGAACACACCCCGGTCACGGCCTCCCGGGCCGAGGACGTCCACGGGCCGGTCGACCTCGTCGTCGTCTTCACCAAGGGGTTCCACACGCGGGCCGCCGTCGACTCGGTCGGCCACCTCATCGGGCCGGACACCCTGGGGCTGACCCTGCAGAACGGGCTGGGCCACGCGGACGTCCTCGCCGACGCCTTCGGTGCGGACCGCACGATCGCCGGTGTCACGGACTTCCCGGCCGACCTCGTGGAGACCGGGCGGGTCCACACCGCCACCCGGGGCTCGGTGCGGATCGGCGGGGTGGGGGAGGGTGATGGCGCTGCACACGTCGCGGAGGTCCTCAACCGGGCCAGGTTGAATGCCAGCGTGGTCGACGATGTCCGCGTGCCCGTCTGGGAGAAGGTCGCGTTCAACGCGGCGCTGAACACCGTCTCGGCCATCACCGGGGCGACGGTCGGCGGGATGGGGGCCTCCGTCCAGGCGCGCCGCATCGTCGAGGCCGTCATGGACGAGGTGGCGGCGGTGGCCGCCGCCGAGGGGGTCGGCTTCTCGCTCGACCGCGTGCGCGCCGCCGTCGGGAACGCCTTCGCGCACCACGGGGACCACAAGAGCTCGATGCTCATCGACCGGGAGGCGGGCCGGCGTACCGAGGTGGACTTCATCGGCGGCGCGGTGGTCGAGCGCGGCCGCGCCGCCGGCATCCCGACGCCGGTGCTCGCCACCCTGTGCGACCTCGTGCGGATGCTGACGGAGCCCGGCGGTCACTGAGCTCCCCGCGACGACAGGCGACAGGGAGCGACGGCACGGACCGCACGGGCCCGGCGGGGGATCCGCCGGGCCCGTGCCATGACTGCCGTGAACGAGGCCGCCTACTCGACGGCCAGGGACGGCAGCCAGAGGGCGATGTCCGGGACCGCGAACAGCAGCACCACCAGCACGAGCTCGATGAGCACGAACGGCCACACCCCGCGGAACACCTCGCTGGAGCGCAATCCGGAGGTTCCGGCCACCACGAACACGTTGATGCCCACCGGAGGGGTCACCATGCCGATCTCGATGAGCTTGACGATCAGGATGCCCAGCCAGACCCCGTCGAAGCCGAACTCCGTGGCCACCGGGTAGATCAGCGGGACGGTGATCACCATGATCGAGATGGACTCCAGGGCCATGCCCATGGGGATCAGCAGCAGGAGCAGTCCGGCGAGGATGACCCATCCGGGCAGGTCCGTGCCGGTCAGCGCGCCGCTGAGGGTCTGCGGCACCCGGGCCACCACGAAGAACAGGGACAACACGGCCGAGCCGATGATGATGGCGAACACCATGGACGTGGTCTGCGCCGTCTCCTTGAGCGCGTCGACGAACTGCCGGGCCATCGTGCGGATCCCGTCCCGTCGGAACTCCAGGATGAGCATCAGGGCTGCGGCCAGGGCGCCGATCGCGGCCGACTCCGTGGGGGTGAAGATCCCGGAGTAGATCCCGCCCATGATGATGGCGAAGAGGATGGCCAGTCGGACCAGGCCGCGGTAGGGCAGCTCGCCCCACGGGACCCGGGCGGGAGCGTGCCGCTGGGCGGCCGCGGCCTCGAGCTCGGCGGGCAGGCTGCCGGTGCCCGCACCTGTACCGGTGGTGGTCCCGGTCCCAGTGCCGGAGCCCGTGACCGCACCGGCCCCCGCGGGGACGCGCGTGGCCGTGGCGCCGGCGGTGACCGTCTGCATCCGGCGGGTCCTGACCAGGATGTACACCATGTAGGCCAGTGCCGAGAGCACGCCGGGCACGATGCCGGCGGCCAGCATCTGGGCGATCGACTCGCCCGAGAGGATCGCGTAGAGGACCAGGAACACGCTGGGCGGGATCATGGCCCCCAGGGTTCCGGCCATGGCCACGAGCGCACCGGCCAGGCTCGCCGGGTAGCCGGCCTTGCGCATCTCGCCGATCGACAGCCGGGACATCGTGGCCGCCGTTCCGATGCTCGAACCGGAGACGGCGGCGAACCCGGCGCACGCGGCGACGGTCGAGATCCCGAGCCCGCCGGGGAAGCGGACGAACACCCGCCGGGCGATCTCGAAGACCTGTCCGGCGATCCGGGCCTTGACCGCGAAGATGCCCATGAGGATGAACATGGGGATGATCGTCAGCGAGAAGCTCGAGGTCTGCTCGAACGGGGCCGAGGCCAGGGTGCGGGTCACGAACACCTCATCGCGCAACAGGAACAGGCCCACGGCGCCCGAGGAGGCCAGGGACAGCCAGACGGGTGTCCGGATCGCCAGCAGGACGATGAGCAGCGCGATGACGAGCGCGACGATGAAACCGGTGGTCATGACCGGCCCTCCTCGGGTCGGTGGGTCGAGTCAGCAGTCCGAGCGGGGGCGGCGTCGTCGGTGTGGGCCTGTGCCTCAGGTCCGATGGCATGGTGGTGCTCCAGGCGTTCCTCGAGTCTGGCCTCGTGGGCGGCGGCGAGGTCTGGATCCGGTTCGTCCTCACCGAGCAGCGGCTCGCCGCGCACGAGGAGCACGATGTTGACGAGGGCCACCAGCAGGAAGGCGACGAGTCCGATGACCACGAGCCAGCGGGCCGGCCATAGCGGCCAGTCCATCAGGCCCTGGCGCAGTTCACCGGCCTCCGTGCTCTCCACCGCCCGTTCGAAGGTGGCCAGCACCAGCCAGGCGGTGATGAGCACGCCGACGAGCCAGGCCAGGGCGATCAGCACGCGGGCGACGCGCGGCCGCAGCGCCTCGGTGAACAGGTCGACGGCCACGTGGGAGTTGGTCACGCCCGCGTAGGCCAGACCGAGGAAGACGGTGGCCACGAGGGCCGTCTCGCTCATCTCCAGCAGGCCCGGCACGGACCGGCCCCCGGCGTTGCGCACGACGACGTCGATGACGATCGCGACCATGATCGCGAGGGTGGACAGGGAGGCCAGGGCGCCGAGCGGGACGGCGATCGACCGGGCGGCACGCCGCAGGGCGGCGGACCGGCCGGCGGTCTGTGTGGTGTTCATGGGGGTCCTTCCCGGAGCGGACGTGGGCACCGGAAGGCGGCGCCCACGTCGTCTCGGAGGGTGGAGGGTCAGGAACGGTCGGAGCAGACCAGGGACGGGTCCTTCGGCGTCTCGCCCTCGAAGGAGGCCATCTTCTCCTTGTACGCCTCGAGGTAGCCCTGGGCGTCCTCCAGGCCCGCGGACTCGGCGTCGGAGATCCACTTCTCCTCCGGCTGCGTGCCCAGGGCCTCGCGCCAGCGCTCGGACTCGGCCTCGTCCCACTCCTCGATCTGGCCGATGGTCTCCAGGACGGGGTCGCACTGCTCGAGGGTGATCTCCTCGAAGACCTTGGCGACGCCGCCCTGGTTGTACTCCTCGTTGACCTCGTCCACGACCTGCTTGAGGTCATCCGGCAGGGACTCGTAGGTGTCGAGGTTCATCCACAGACCGGTGCTGGTGTACTGACCGATGCCCGGGTCCGTCCAGTTGGGCAGGATGTCCTTGAGCTGGAAGGACACCAGTCCGTCCATCGGGAAGCCGGCCGCGTCGGCGACGCCGCGCTCCACGCCCTCGTAGGTCTCGGGCGCGGTCAGGGCGACGTTGCTGCCGCCGGCCGCCTCGATGGCCATCTGCGTGTACGGCCCGGCCATGCGCCAGCGCTTGCCGGCGATGTCATCGACGGACTCGACCGGTTCCTTGCTGCCCAGCAGCAGACGACCGGCGGGGTTGTGGCCGACCAGCTTCAGGCCGTTGCTCTCCCAGAGCGCCGCGGCGCCCTCGTGCTCGGTGCTCAGTTCCCAGACGGCCTGGGTCATGGCCTGGTTGTTCTGGGTCAGGAACGGGATGCTGACCACCGTGGTCTGGGGGAACAGCTGGGGCGCGTAGTCGGCGATCGTCTGGCCGACGTCCGCACGCCCGTCCCGGACGCACTCGGGGATCTCGTCCGCGCTGCACAGGGAGGCCGCGTAGGAGATGTCGAAGCTCAGCCGTCCCTCCGACCGGTCCTCGAGCTCCTTCGTCCAGTACTCCATGACGGCCTCGTCCACGCTGCCCGGATTGGCCCAGGAGGCCACGGTCAGGGTGACGGGCTCCTCACCGTCGCCCCCGCCGCCGGCACCCGCGTCACCACCTGCGCAGGCGGTGAGCAGTAGTCCGGCGGAGGCCAGGCCGGCCAGCGAGGCGGCCAGACGACGGGGGCGGGGGGAGGCCGTGGGGCGAGTGGTGTGCATGGCACTGCTCCTTGAGGGGCGAGGACACGGGATCGTTGACGACAGCCATAATCGTAGATCACAAGTGATCTATCTCACTAGGGGCCTGGAGTCCTTGCCTGTGCGAGTCCTGCGCCGTCGTTACCGGATCGGTATGAAATGCCCATTGACGGTGTGAAGCAATGATTTCATCATAGGGACACCTATAGCGTTCCACCGGAGTAGACAATGTCCTTTCACCGGGGGGCCGTGGGAGTGCTGGCCGCCCTGTCCCTGAGCGCCACGCTCCTGGCTCCCGCCACCGCCTCATCGAAGACCGACGCCTGCATGGCCGGGAGCGGAACCTCCCGCCCGGACGCCGCCCCGACCGCCGTGTGTTGCGTCACCCAGACGAACTACTCGCTGGCCAGCAAGGGCGTGCGCATGCCCTTCCGCGGGGTGCCGACGTTCAAGAACGGCCCCGGCGGGAAGATGGTCGTCGCCCGGTCCTACTCGGGCAGCGTCTCAGCGCAGGTGGTGGCCGGCGCCGAGGCCGAGGTCGGCGCGGTGCTGGCCCGTGCCACGGCGTCCCTGAGCACGTCCCTGGCCAACAGCAACTCCACCGCCTCCACGAACACCTATGAACGCCACATCTCCCGGGACAAGTACGGCAACGCCCGGTACGTCTCCTGGGGCCAGGAGGTCTCCTACCAGAAGTTCCGCATCAACCGGGACTGCACCCGCACCACGGTGGCCAGCGGCAGGATCCAGTATCCCAGCGAGTCCGAGGGTTGGTACTACTGGGAGACGGGAAGCTAGGCCATGGACGCGGGCCCGGGCGCCGGTGCAGGCGGACTGACTCCCGGTCTGCGGCGTGGCCGGGTGCGCGCGCTGTCCACGGTCCTGGGCCTCGCCGCGGCCGGCGCCCTGCTGGTCGCCTGTTCCGTGGCCTCGCCCCAGGCCGCGACGCCCACCCATCCCACCGACACTCCCGCCGCCGGCGAGCAGGCCGCACCCGCCCCGGACGCCGGCGGGCCGTCGAACGCAACGGGGGAGGGGTTCACCGTCAGTGACCGGCGGGAGGACGCCATCGCCGTCGCCGAGGGCTCCGAACACAGCGTCGTCGCGTCCACGCTCACGCCGGCCGAGGCCGGCGTGACCTACGTGGTCCACGCCGCCTGCGCCGGCCACGGCTGGATGCGCTACCGGCTGACGGTGGATGACCTCGAGGTCTCCGCCAGCCGGTTGCGGTGTGGGCGGGACGTGGTCAACACGGCGTTCACCGCCGAGGGTGGCGAGCGGGTGCAGTTGCACCTGGACGCCCCGGCCGGTGAGGGCGCCGGCAGCCTGGCCGAGGTCGTCCCCGCGCCCTGACATCCACCTCCGGGGGGCGCCAGGGCGAGGTTGCGCCGGTAGCTGAGGTCTGGGATCCCCCCACGTCGCGCGGCCTACGGTGGGTGTATGCGCCGCCGACGAGGGCGACGCCGGGACGGACATCGCCCCGCAGTTCTGTGTGGAGAGAGGTTGATGGCATGAAGGCCTGGCAATTCGTGGGAACGGACCAGCCGCTGCAGCTCAATGACGTCGAGGAGCCGACGGCGGGACCCGGGGAGGTGGTCGTGGACGTCAAGGCCTCCGGCGTCTGCCACTCGGACGTCACCACCATCGACGATCCCGGCTGGATGGCGCTGTTCCAGCACGGCCTGCCGCGCACCATGGGGCACGAGTCGGCCGGCGTGATCAGCCAGCTCGGCGAGGGCATGGAGCACTGGAAGGTCGGGGACCGGGTGGGCCTGGCCCCGGTGATGTCCGACGGCGACGCGCTCGGCTACGGCAGGTGGGACGGCGGGTTCGCCCCCAAACTGCGCGCGACGGACGACAACCTCGTCGCCCTGCCGGACGAGGTCCCCTTCGACCTCGGGGCCATGGCCACCGACGCCGGCCTGACCGCCTACCACGCGATCATGACGGTGGGCGGGGCGAGGAAGGGCATGAAGGTCGGCGTGATCGGCCTGGGAGGGCTGGGCTACATCGGCGCCCGAGTGGCCGCACTGACCGGCGCGGAGGTCTACGGCGCCGAGATCAACCCCGAGACCCAGAAACTGGCCGACGAGATCGGGCTGGCCGGGGTGGCCGACTCGATCGACGCCTTCAAGGACAAGGGCCTGGAGCTGATCGTGGACTATGCCGGCTTCGGCACCACCACCGCGGCCGCGCTCGAGACGCTGGCGGAGTTCGGCACGCTCGTGCAGGTCGGCATGGGCCGGCTGGAGTCGACGATCAACACCTACCCACTGATCGTCAACCAGCTGACCGTGAAGGGCTCGAAGTCCGGGACCAAGGAGGACCTGGCCGGCATCTACGAACTGATGCGCTCCGGCCAACTCACCCCGCCGATCAACCACATCTCCCACGCCGAGATCCCCGAGGCGATCGACAGGCTGCGCGCCGGCGGCGTGATCGGCCGGTTCATCGCGATGTACGAGTGAGGATGTACGAGTGAGGTAGCACGG
>JAPFFX010000244.1 GCA_026645375.1 Citricoccus sp. WCRC_4
GGCATGAACCATCCTCCCGTGCCGTCGTCACGGATCAGGGCCTCGGTGGCCAGGTCCCGCAGCGCCGGCGCGGGTGACCCGCTGGCCGGGTGGAACTGGCTCAGGACGGCGTCACTGAACTCGGGCAGGTAGGCCGTCTCGGCCATGACGCCCCAGGGGTCGCGGGCCCCCAGCCATTGCAGCAAGGGAACGATCAGGGCCTGACGCGCCGCCCGGGGAGACGGTGACGGGACGAGCAGTGCCCGGACGGCCACGAGCCATCCCCCGGTGAGACGGTAGACCGTGTCCGGATCCGTCGGTGCCGGCCGTGCCGGCCCGCCCGGTGGCGGCTGCGCCAGCGTGCCGATCTCCTCGGCGGTCAGCAGCACGTCCGTCGCCTCGGCGAAGCGGCACGGGTGGACGGCCGCCACGTCATGGACGGGGGCGTTCGCGCTGGCGATCACCGCCACCGGACCGTCCCGTTCCGCCAGGCACCGTCCGACCCGTTGACTGAAGGCCTCGGCGTCCTCGAGCGCGCTGTCCCACTGCAGGACCCGTTCCGGCCCTGCGCCGTCCGGGTCCCCCGAGGCCTCGGGGGTTGAACCCGGTCCCCGTTCCACCCAGCCGGCTGCGAACCATTCCGCGCCCGTCCCGCCGGGAGCCCGGATGATGAGCAGCCGCTCCTCCGGAACCGGCTGCATCCGGAATCGTCGCAGGGCAGGGTGCGGCTGCCCCGCCCCGTCCGACCGCGACGTTCCCGCCGCCTGAACGTGGCTCAGACCTGTTTCCATCGTTGAGTTCTCCCCTCTCAGCCGCCAGTTTCTCATGTCACCACCGGCCCAGAGGAGGTCCGCTTCTCCCCGGGTCATCGGGGCCTTGACCGTTCCCCGGCACGGGCCGGATCATCGGCTGGACGGTGGCGGGCCTCCTCCACGTGGCTCATCCACCGTTCACCCACCCGGCCGCGCAGGGAGGCGCTCATGGAGATCATCGATCTCGCCCACATCACCCCGGATCTCACGCCTCTGGTCGGCGGCAAGGCGACCGGACTGGGCGCACTCCTCGCGGCGGGCGAGCGGGTGCCCGCCGGGTTCTGCCTGACCACCCGGGCGTACCGGGCCGGCGCCATCCCCGAGGACGCGGTCCTGACCGCCTACCGGGAGCTGGGCGGCGGTCCGGTCGCCGTGCGGTCCAGCGCCACGGCGGAGGACCTGCCCGGCGCCAGCTTCGCCGGACAGCAGGACACCGTCCTGGGCGTGGAGGGTGAGACAGCGCTGCTCGAGGCGATCCGGCAGTGCTGGGCCTCCCTCGGCAGCGAGCGCGCCGTCGCCTACCGGGCCGGGCAGGGACTGCAGGACGAGGACCTGGCGATGGCCGTCGTCGTGCAGTCGATGATCACCCCGAGCGCCGCCGGGGTGATGTTCACGGCCAACCCGCTGACCGGCACCCGCACCGAGACCGTCATCGACGCGGTCCCGGGCCTGGGCACCGGCGTGGTGGACGGCACCATGGACACCGACCACTACGTGCTGCCCGCACGCGGCCCCGTCCCGGAGGACCAGCACCACGGCTGCCTCTCCCCCGACCAGCTCCACGCACTGCGCGAGGCCGGCCACCGGGTGCAGCGCGCCCTCGGCAGCCCCCAGGACATCGAGTTCGCCTACGACGACCAGGGCACCCTGTGGCTGCTGCAGTCCCGGGCCATCACCACCCTCTTCCCGCTTCCTGCCGGTAGCGACCCCGACGATCCCCGGATCTACATGGAGGTCGGCCACATGCAGGGCCTGCGGCGCCCGGTCACCCCGATGGGGGTATCCGTGCTGCGCGAGACCACCCGTCGCTGGTTCCAGCTCATCGGCGTCGACGATGCGGCGGTCGACCCGTTCCTGGTGGACATCGGCGGCCGGCTGTTCATGGACCTCACCGGTTTCGTCCGCAGCCCCCGGATGCACGACCGGGTCCCCGAGATGGTGAAGGTCTACGGCCCGGCCGTGGCCCGGGGTGTGCGCCGCATCCTCGACGACCCCCGCTACGCGCCACGCCCTGCTCCCCCCGGCCGCCGTGCGTTCTCCCGCCGGGCCACGGCGCGGTTGCTCCTGGCCGTCCTCCCGGCCTCGCTGTTCGGCGCCCTGCGCGCCCTGGCCCGGCCGGCCGCCGCCCGCGTGCGCGCGTTCGACGAACTCGACAGGGTCCGCCACCAGCCCCGGGCCGACCCGGCAGACGCCGCCGACCGGATCCGCTCCGCCGCCGGACTGCAGGACGCCACGATGACCGGGCCGATGATGCGCTCCCTGCCGCCGCTGTGGGCGGCGCTCATCGCCCAGGGGGTGGCCGGTTGGCTGCTGCGCGGCATCCTGCGGCCGGGTGAGCTGAACGCGACCCTGCGCGGCATGCCCCACAACGTCACCACGCAGATGGACCTGAGGCTCTGGGCCGTGGCCGAGGCGGCCCGTCCGCACCGCGAGCTGCTGGTCGGCACGGCCCCGGACGAGCTCGCGGCGCGCTTCCTGCGCGGCGAGCTGCCCGAGTTCGGCCTGGCCGGGTTCCTGAGGGAGTACGGGATCCGCGGCAGTGCCGAGATCGACGTCGGCTCTCCCCGGTGGGCCGATGACCCCACCCCGGTCTTCGCCGCCCTGGCCGGTTACCTGCAGGTGACCGACCCGGACCAGGCCCCGCCCGCCCGGTTCGCCCGCGCCGCCGTCGAGGCCGAGGCCGCCCTGGCGGACCTCACCGCCCGGGCCCAGCGGATCCGCCCGGTCCGGGGCCGGCTCGCCAGCTCGCTGCTGCGCCGCAGCCGGGAGCTGGCCGGCCTACGGGAGCTGCCCAAGTTCCTCTGGCTCACCCCCCTGGCGGAGGTCCGCCGGCAACTGCTGGCCGCCGGAGCCGAGCTCGCTGAACGGGGGATCCTGGACCGGCCGGACGACATCCTGTTCCTGACGTTGGACGAGGCCCTCGAGGCCGCCGGCGGAGCCGACCTGCGCACGGTGGTGCGCGACCGCCGTCGGGAACACGAACGCGAGACCCGACGGCGGCAGGTCCCCGGGCTGCTGTTGTCCGACGGGACCAATCCGCAGGCCCTGCCGGACGAGCAGGCGGGCGAGCACGGACCGGACGTGCTGGTCGGCCAGCCGGCCGCCACCGGCGTCGCGACCGGACCGGCGCGGATCGTCCACCACCCGTCCGAGGCGCGGCTGCAGCCCGGTGACATCCTCGTGGCCCCGACCACCGACCCGGGCTGGACACCGCTGTTCCTCACGCTGGGCGGGCTGATCACCGAGACCGGATCGCCCATCGCCCACGGACCCACCGTGGCCCGCGAGTACGGCATCCCCGCGATCATCTGCGTCCCCGACGCCACCACCCGGCTGACCGAGGGGCAGGTGGTCACCATCGACGGGGCCACCGGGCTGGTCCGGATGCACGGACCGGAGGAGCCTGACGGCGCCGAGGACGAGGGTGGTCTGGAAGTAACCCGCTAGTCAGCGGGGGTCCTTTCGCCCTTTCGATGGCGGAGCCTCCGGAGGTCCGTCCGGCAACGCGTTCCCTTAGCGCGTCCGCAGCCCTGCGTAAGGTCGCCACCACGATCGAACCCGCCGCACGCGGGACATCCCCGTCGATCCCTGCTCCGGCAGCACCCCGGAGAAGCGGCATTGCAGCCACCACCGCACTGCCGTGTGACACCGTCCATCGCTTCCCCCCGCGAGTCTCATGAAGGAGCTTCCCATGACCGGGAACCAGTCATCCCCCTCGGGCACCTCGCCCCACGACCCTGTGGTCACGTCCCCGTACACCGATCAGGCTGCGAAGAAGTCAGCACGGCCCTGGTACAGGAAGAAACGTTTCCTCCTGCCCACCGGTCTCCTGGCACTGTTCGTCGCCGCAGGGATCGCCGGTGGCGGTGGGGACGTCCCGGAGACGGAGGCTGCGCCGCAGAGCACGTCCGTCGCCAGCCCGCCGACCGTCCAGCCCACCGGAGAGGCACAGGCGGAGGCCAACGCCCGGGCTGAGAAGAAGGCCGAGGAGTCCGCCCGAGCTGAGGCTGAGGCCGAAGCCTCGAAGAAGGCGGAAGCCGAGGCGAAGGCGTCGCAGGAGGCCGAGGAGTCGGCGAAGGCTGAGGCCGAGGCACGCGCCGCCGACGAGGCAGAGGCTGCGGCCAAGGCCGGCACGGTGAGCCAGCAGAACGCCCTGCGGTCCGCCGAGGACTATCTCGACTACACCGCCTTCTCCCGGCCGGGCCTGATCGACCAGCTGGAGTTCGAGGGATATTCCACCGCGGACGCCACCTGGGGCGTGGACCGCGTGACGGTCGACTGGAAGGAACAGGCCGCCAAGTCCGCCGCCAACTACCTGGACTTCACGTCCTTCTCGCGGCAGGGGCTGATCGACCAGTTGGTCTTCGAGGGCTTCACCGTGGAGCAGGCCACCTACGGCGTGGACCAGACGGGCCTGTAACCGGCCCGGGGCTGGGTCCCCACTCGCCCATCGGTCCTTCTTCTCCAGGCAATGCGCAGGACATCCCGGGTGCCGAACGACGAGTTCTCGGCCACCCGGGATGCTTGCTCTCCCGACGAGGGCTCAGCCGCCGGTCGATGCGCCGTCACCGGTGGGCACACACTCGAGTGGTTCAATCCCGGTTTTGACCGTGACCATCGGGGATACTGGGAATGACCCCACCGTCTCACACGCCCGGGTCACCGTGTCCGTGATGCCTCCGCGGACACGCAGCTGCCCAGAACACGGTCAGCACCCGGCGTCATCCC
>JAPFFX010000257.1 GCA_026645375.1 Citricoccus sp. WCRC_4
AGGTCCCAGGGGGAGTCGAAGACCCCGGTGGCCATCACGGAGGTCATGAACAGGGCTCCGAGGCGGTCCCCGAGCTCGGTGAGCGCGGTGGTGGCCCCGGCCAGCAGCACCCCGCGCCCGGCCAGGATCAGGGGCCGGGCGGCGGTGCGCAGCAGCCCGGCGATCCGGTCGAGCTCCTCGGCCGCAGCGGTGTGGGCGGGCTTGGCCGGCAGCGGCTCCAGCTCCACCGGGTCCACCAGCGTGGCGGTGGCGTGGTCGTAGGGGATGGCCAGCACCACCGGCTGCACGGTGCGGGCGGCGAGGTCGAAGGCGCGGTGGGTGAGCGCGGTGGCGTTGGACGGGGTGGCGGTCAGGGTGGTGACCCCGGCGGCGGCGGCCGCGCCGGTCTGGTCGATGTCGAAGGGCCGGGCGCCCGTGGTGGGGGCGTCGCCCACGACGAGGACCAGCGGGATCCGGGCCATCCGGGCCTCGGCCAGGGCGGTGTAGGTGTTGGTGAACCCGGCCCCGTAGGTGGTCGTCGCGGCCCCGACCCGGCCGGTGGCCCGGTGGTAGGCGTCGGCCATCGCGACGGTGGCGGCCTCGTGCCGGGCGGAGGTGAAGCCGAAGCCGCGAGAGGTCAGCGAGCTGATCAGGTGCGCGTTGCCGTTGCCCATCAGGCCGAACAGGTGGTCGGTGCGCTCGGCGAGCACGTCGGCCACCGCCGTCGAGACCGTGGGGAGCAGGAGGTCGGTGGTCATGGAGGAGTCCTTTCGGCGGGGCTCCGGTGGGAGCCCGGGGGTGGGAGCGGGGTGTGCTCGGGGGTGCCCGCACGAGCGGAGCCGCCCGCCCGCACCCGTGGGTGCCGGCGGGCGGCTCGGTCCTGACCGGGCGGCGCTCAGTCGCGCTGCTTCTCGGCGGCCTGGGACGCCGCGAGGATCTCGGCGGCCTCGGGGTGCTCGGCGACGTAGTCCTCGTGCACCTCCTGGACGTGCAGGTCGATCTCCTGGATGTCCTTCGGCACCATCGAGACGGCGATGAAGGAGACGATCGCGATGCCGGCGATGTAGACGCCGATCGTCCAGGACATCCCGGTCTCGTTGAGCAGCAGCTGCGCGATCATCGGGGCGAACGCGCCGCCGATGATGGAGCCGAACGCGTAGCCGATCGAGACGCCCGAGTAGCGCACGCGGGCCGGGAACATCTCGGCGTAGAGCGCCGACTGCGGGCCGTAGGACGGGCCGAGGCCCACGGTGAGGATCACGATCGCCAGGGCGAACAGGGGCAGGGACGCGGTGTCCAGCAGGAACCACATCGGCACGGCCCACAGGATGATGATGGCGTAGCCGATCTGGAAGGTGCGCACGCGCCCGATCTTGTCCGAGATCCAGCCGCCGAACATCGTGAAGACGAGCCAGCCCACGCCGCCGATCAGGGAGGCGATGAGGGTCTGGGAGCGCGGCATGCCCAGCACGTTGGAGCCGTAGGAGGCGAAGAACGCGATGACCAGGTAGCCGGCGGCGTTGTTGGCGGCGAAGATCAGGGCCGCGAGGGTGACCTGCTTGGAGTTGTGCTTGAACAGCTGGCCCAGGGGAGCGGAGGACTCCTTCTTGCGCAGCTGCATCTCCTTGAAGACCGGGGACTCGTCGACGGTCTTGCGGATCAGGTAGCCGACCACGATCAGCACCACGGAGGACAGGAACGGGACGCGCCAGCCCCACGCCTGGAAGTCCTCGGGGGACATCATCGAGGTGAGGGCGAACATGAAGGACGTGGCCAGCAGCATGCCCAGCGGCACGCCGATCTGCGGGTAGGAGCCGAACGCGCTGCGCTTGTTCTTCGGTGCATGCTCCACGGACATCAGGGCGGCGCCGCCCCACTCACCACCGGCGGAGAAGCCCTGGATGATGCGCATCAGCAGCAGGAGGATCGGGGCCCAGATGCCGATCTGGGCGTAGGTCGGCAGTACGCCGATCAGCGCGGTGGCGCCACCCATGCCGATCAGGGTGAGCACCAGGACGAGCTTGCGGCCGTGCTTGTCACCCAGGTGTCCGGCGACCACGGCGCCGAGCGGGCGGAACAGGAAGCTGATGCCCAGGGTCGCCCACGTGACGACCTGCGCGAGGCCGGGGTTGTCGGCGGACAGCGGGGCGAAGAACAGCGGGGCCAGCACGAAGGCGGCGGCCTGGGCGTAGATGAAGAAGTCGTACCACTCGATGGTGGTGCCGACGAGGGTTCCGGCCAGGACTCTCTTCTCTTCGGGGGTGCGCCCCCGGGGAGAGGCCACTGCGGCGTCGTGGTGTGCCATGGTGTGCTCCAGTTGATGGTGCGGATACTTCGCGGGGATGAGGTTACGGATTAGTGACCGACCGTTCGGTTACTTGGAAGATCATAGAGGATTCCGGTGAGGTGTGTCACACGTTGTGTGCGCAGCGAGATGACAATCCCGGGAAGGGCATTATTGGGTCACGTGCTGATGACGTAATGTCTGATGAGTGGGCGGTGCGTTGACCCGCTCCATGCCCGCCGGCCGCCAGCCGGTGACCCGACGAAGAGGTATCCCCATGACCGAGCAGATGTCCGCGCCGCAGCCCCCGGCCGCCCGGCCACGGCGCCAGCCCAAGCCCCCCGTGGTCCTGGAGGTGACGGCCACGGAACGACTGGGCCCCCACATGGTCCGGTTGACCCTGGGCGGGCCGGGCTTCCCCGTCTACCAGGACAAGGACGCCACGGACAAGTACGTCAAGCTGCTGTTCGCCGATCCCGCGCTGGGCCTGGAGATGCCATACGACCTGGAGGCCCTGCGCGAGCGCCTGGCCCCGGAGCAGATGCCCGTGCGCCGGACCTACACGGTGCGCTCGGTGGACCCCGAGGCCGGCACCCTCACCATCGACTTCGTGGTGCACGGCAGCGACGGCCTGGCCGGCCCCTGGGCGGACTCCGCCCGGCCCGGGGACCGGGTGTGCCTCACCGGGCCCGGGGGTATGTACCGGCCCGACCCCGCGGCGGACTGGCACCTGCTGGCCGGGGACGAGTCCGCGCTGCCCGCGATCGGCGCCGCCCTCGAGGCCATGCCGGCCGACGCCGTCGGGCAGGCCATCATCGAGGTGAACGGCCCCGAGGACGAGGTCGGGCTGTCCGTGCCCCAGGGGATCACCGTCACCTGGCTGCACCGCGGAACGGAGTTCACGCCCGAGACCACGAAGCTGGCCCAGGCGGTCATCGACGCCGAGTGGAGGGAGGGCACCGTGCAGGTGTTCGCCCACGGGGAGCGGGAGATGATCAAGGACCTGCGCCGATACCTGGCCGACGTGCGCGGGGTGGACCGCCGGCAGATGTCCCTGTCCGCCTACTGGGCCTACGGCCGGGCCGAGGAGGCCTTCCAGGCGGAGAAGCGCGAGCCGATCGGGCAGATCTTCCCGGACGCCTGAGCATCCCGGCGCAGGCGGTCGCGCCAGCCGGCCGGCTGGTGCGAGAGGTCGTCCAGCGTGATCCGGCAACCCCCCCCCGCGCAGGCCGTGGGCCGGCCGGTTCCGCTGTCCCGGCGCGCGCCGTACGCTGATCGGCACGGCACGGCACGGCGCCGGACAGGACGCAGTCGAGGAGACATGGCATGGGCAGCGATCACGGCACAGGGCACGGGCACGACGACGGCCGCGCGCTCGCGGATGCCGGTACCGGCAACGGAGCCGGTGACGGAGCCGGCACCACCGACGCGGGGGGAGCGGACCTCGCGTCTGCCGTGGAACGCTACCGCGCCGCCGCGGAGCGGTACTCCGTGGCCAAGTACGAGTACAAGGCGGCCAAGTATGCGCTGAAGGCGGCACGCCTGCGGGCCGGCCAGGACCCCAAGGGACGCCGTGGGCACGGCCATCACCACGGGCATCGCGAACACCACGGGAAGTACGGCCGCCGCCGGTACGACGACCGCCTCCCTGACCTCGGGTCACGGGACGAGGGCAAACCGCGTCTGGACGGGGCTGACCACGGCCGGGAACGACGAGGCCGCTGGCAGGTCGTCCTGGAGGTGGTGGCCACGGAGCGGATCGGCGAGCACATCCAGCGCCTGACCCTGGGAGGCCATCGCGATGCGGAATCCCTCCCCCTCCGCGCCGATGCGGTTGCGCGCCGGCACGCGGCAGTTCTCGAACATCACCATCGCGGTCGGCTGCGATTTCCAGCCGAGCTTCTTCTCCTGCGCGCCGTAGGAGAGACCGGGCGTGCCCTTTTCCACCACGATGCAGGAAATGCCGCGCGGCCCC
>JAPFFX010000262.1 GCA_026645375.1 Citricoccus sp. WCRC_4
CGTCCAGGAAGGCGTAGACGGTGCGGTGGAACTCGGGGGTCTGGGTCAGGTGCGCCAGCGCGGCGCACTCGGCGGCGGCGGACTCGGCCCGGCTGCGGTGCCGGCCGGCCTCGAGGAGTTCCAGGACGGTGGCCGGTGCCGGGACCTGACCGCCGGTCTTCTCGGCCACGATCCGGCGGCCCTCGGCGATGGCCTCGTCCCAGGCGGCATCCGAGCGGTCCCGGACCCGCTGCGACTCCAGGGCGGTCAGGGTGTCCGCGTCCCCGGTCACGACGCCGGCGGCCCACGCCAGCGAGGCGTCGAGGAACCCGGTGGTGTCCGTGGGGTCCTCGGAGGGGTCGAACAGGGCGTCCGCCAGGCCGATCGAGTACGCGGTGCGCCCGTCGATGGACCGGTTGTTGTGCAGCGGGTTGGCGATCATCAGCGTCATCGCGTCCTTCGGCCCGGTGATCCGGGGGGTCTTCCACACCCCGCCCCAGCCGGGGACCAGGCCGATGAACGCCTCGGGCAGTCCCAGCCCGGTCGCGGCGGAGGACACCGTCCGGTACTGGGCGGCCAGCGCGAGCTCCAGCCCGCCACCGAGCGCGAGGCCGTTGATGAACGCGAAGGAGGGGACGGGGAACTCCGTGAGCAGGTCGTACACCTCGTGGCCCAGCCGGGCCAGCAGCGCGCCGTCGGTGGGCTCGGTGAGTTCCGTGATGGAGCCCAGGTCCGCACCGGCCACCAGGAACCCGGGCTTGCCGGTGACCCCGACGGCGGCGATCTCACCGGCGCGCGCCCGCCCGGCCAGGCGGGCGAGGACCTCACCGAGGCCGATCAGCGTGTTCGGGCCCAGCGTGGTGGGACGCCGCGGGCCGGCATGGTTGTCGAGCGTGATCAGGGCCAGTGTCCCGGCCCCGCCCGGCAGCGCGAGGTCCCTCACCTCGGCCCGGGTGACGACCTCGTCCGGGAACCGGGCGGCGAGGGCCCGGAAGGCCTCGAAGCGGTCGGGAGCGGTGGTCTCGGACGAGGGGGCGGGCGTGGGCGAGGAGGGCATGCTGCTCCTGGGATCGTGGCGGTCGGACGGTCTGGGCACGGCTTAGGTTACCGATCGGTAACTACAGGGGCAAGGGTGCGTCGACTGCGGGCGACCGTGGGCCGCCGCCCGAGGCCCGCCCCGTGGTCATGCCGCCGGATCGGGATCCAGCAGGGCGACGGTGATGATCGGCGCGGTGATCTGCACCTGCCACCGGCGGGCACCGAGGTCTGCCAGCGTCGCCGAGACCGAGTCCAGGTCGATCGTCTCGGGTGGGGTCCAGCACACCCGGCGCAACGTGTCCGGGGTCAGCAGGTTCTCGGTGGGGAGGTTGAGCTCCTCGGCCTTGTTGCCCACCCACTCCTTGGCCGTCCGGAGTCTCCGGTCGGCCAGCGGATTGCGGTCCCGCCAGACCCGCGGCGGGGGCGGGCCCTCGTTGGGCACGTGCAGTGCCGGCAGTCGGTCGGGGGTCCGTGCTGCCGCCTGCCCGGCCTGGATGGCCCTGAGCCAGCGGGGCGCCTCCTTGGCGGCGGCCCGGCCGTGGAAACCCGGGGTCTTCAACAGCGCCGGGACCGTGGCCGGCTGGGCGGCGGCCGCCGAGACGATCGCCGAGTCCGGGATCAGCCGCCCCGGGGCCGTGTCCCGGTTCCGGGCCAGGGCCTCCCGGGCCTCCCAGAGCTCCCGGACCACCGCCAGTTGCTGGGGCCGGCGCAGCTTGTGCATCCCGGAGGTCCGGCGCCACGGGTCCGTGCGGGGTCCCGGCAGGGGAGTGGTGCGAATGGCCTCGAACTCCTCCTCGGCCCAGCCGAGCTTGCCGGAGGCCTCGAGCATGTCCACCATGGCAGCGCGCAGTTCCACGAGCAGCTCGACGTCGAGCGCGGCGTACCGCAGCCAGTCCTCGGGCAGTGGCCGCTTGGACCAGTCGGCGGCGGAGTGCTCCTTGGCCAGCGTGACCCCGAGCAATTGCTCCAGCACGGAGGCCAGCCCCACCCGGGGCAGCCCGAGGATCCGGCCCGCCAGTTCCGTGTCGAACAGCCGGTCGGGCCACATCCCCAGTTCCGAGAGGCAGGGAAGGTCCTGGCTGGCGGCGTGCAGGATCCACTCCACCCCGGCCAGGGACTGCTGGATGATCGCCAGGTCGTCGAACGCCTCCGGATCGATGAGCCAGATGCCGGCGCCCTCGCGCTTGATCTGGACCAGGAATGCGCGTTGGCCGTAGCGGAACCCGGAGGCCCGCTCGGCGTCGACCGCGACCGGGCCCGTGCCGGCCGCCAGCAGGCGGGCGCACCGCTCGAGTTCCCGCACGGTCTCGGTGACGAACGGGATTCCCCCGGCCGGTTCCGTGATGAGCCGGGGGACCGGGGCAGCAGCCTCGGTCTGTGCCTGGGGCTCGGTCGTCTCCGGGATGCGGCTGGTCTCTGCGGTGATGTCAGTTCCTCCTGATGCGCGGCAGGGGCGTGACCCCGTCCGGGACCGGGGGCAGGCCGGCGAAGGCGCAGACCATGTCAGCCCAGGCCTCGAGGTGTTCGGTGGTGTCCGGCCCCTCGGGGGTCCAGGATGCGCGCAGCTCGATGTCGGTGGCGTCCGGCCTCGTGGCCAGTCCGCCGAAGCTCTCCGAGAGCACGCGCGTGGCCGTGCCACCGGCCTCGGTGTAGCGGGCGTGGTGGGTCTCCAGTGCCTCGACGAGCCAGGTCCACGCCACGGCGCCGACCATCGGATCACTGCCCAGGTCCAGTTCGAGCGAGGCGCGGATGTAGGTCACCACCCGGAACGTGCCCTGCCACACCTCGGAACCGGCCGGGTCGTGCAGCAGGATGAACCGTCCGGTGGCCAGTTCGGACGGGCCCAGGTCGGAGGGTTCGTGGACCTCGGCGGCCAGCGCCACGGCGTACGGCGCCAGCCGGCCGGGTGCCGGGATCTCGTCCAGGGTGACCTCCTGCCGGTGCCGGGCACGGCGCAGGCCGGCGAGCGCCTCGCGGAACTCCGCGGGAAGGCGCCGCGACTCTGCGGGATGGTGGCCAAGGGCTGTCACGTGGTCAACGTTAAAGCCCTGCCTGAGGGATGTGCGGGCGACGCGCCGTGGTGAGGCTCACTCCGCGGCGTCCAGCGCGGTCCGCAGGGCGGCGGTGAATCCGTCCACGTCATCGGCGGTCGTGTCCCAGGAGGTCATCCAGCGCACCTCGTTCCGGGAGGCGTCCCAGTCGTAGAACGCGTACCGCGAGCGCACGGCCTCGGCCACCGCGGGGTCCAGCACGGCCAGCACCTGGTTGGCGGCGGGCTCCTGGGTGAGGGTGACGCCGTCGAGGGCACGGACACCCTCGGCCAGCCGTAGCGCCATCGTGTTGGCGTGCCGGGCCGATCGCAGCCAGAGCTCGTCCGTGAGCAGGGCGACCAGCTGGGCGGAGACGAAGCGCATCTTCGAGGCCAGCTGCATCGAGGACTTGCGCAGGTACTCCACCGTCTTCCCGGCTCCCTGCGGCCCGGCCTGCACGGCGTCCGGGTTCAGCAGCACGATGGCCTCGGCTCCCAGGGCGCCGTTCTTGGTGCCGCCGAAGGAGACGATGTCCACGCCGGCGTCGGTGGTGAACGAGCGCAGCGAGGTGCCCAGCGCGGCGGCCGCGTTGGCCAGGCGGGCCCCGTCCATGTAGAGCGCCATGCCCAGCCCGTGGGCGTGGTCGGCCAGGGCCCGGACCTCGTCCGGGGTGTAGACCGTGCCCAGCTCGGTGACCTGGGCGATCTCGACGACGGCGGGCTGGGCGCGGTGGACGAAGCCGAGGCCGTGGGCCTGCGTCTCCACCAGCTGGGGGGTGAGCTTCCCGTCCGGGGTCGGCACGGTGTAGAGCTTGGTGCGGGCCACGCGTTCGGGGGCCCCGCCCTCGTCCTGGTGGATGTGGGCGCTCTCGGCGCAGATCACCGCGCCCCAGGGGGGCAGCAGCGACTGGAGTGCGACCACGTTCGCCGCGGTGCCGTTGAAGACCGGGAAACCCTGGGCCTGCTCGCCGAACTGCCCGCGCACCGCCTCCTGCAGTCGAGCCGTCCAGGAGTCGTCACCGTAGGCGCTCTCATGGCCGGTGTTGGCCTCCGCGATGGCCGCGAGCACCTCGGGATGGACGCCGGCGTAGTTGTCCGAGGCGAAGCCGCGTGGGGCGGGTCCGCTCACGCGCCGGCCCTGGGCTGCAGGGTCAGGGACACGGAGTTCATGCAGTAGCGCAGGTCGGTGGGGGTGCCGAAACCCTCGCCCTGGAACACATGCCCCATGTGGGAGCCGCAGTTGGCGCAGCGCACCTCGATGCGCTCCATGCCCAGGGTGGAGTCGCGGATGTACTCCACCCGGTCCTCGGCCAGCGGGGCGAAGAAGGAGGGCCAGCCGCAATGGGCGTCGAACTTGGTGTCCGAGCGGAACAGTTCGGAGCCGCAGGCGCGGCAGGCGTACACGCCCTCGGTCTCGGTGTCCCAGTACTCCCCGGTGAAGGGGCGCTCGGTCCCGGCCTGGCGCAGGACCTGGAACTCGGCCGGGCTCAGGCGCTCGCGCCACTCCGCGTCAGAACGGTCCCTGGCCGCAGGATCACCGGCGGGGCCGGGGCCGGGACCGGGGACGGGGGCGACGGGCGAGGCGGGGCCGGGGGCGGAGTCGGGATGGCCGGGGGAGGTATGCGGATCGCTCATGGTCCCCATAACACCATGGACCGGTCAGATGTTTCCCGGGCCCGCCGCCGACGACCCGGCCGGCGATCCGTCCGGTTGGCACACCGGTCCGCCCGGCGGACACAATGGAGCACATGAGCCCACGTACCACCTCTACGCGTCCCTCCCCGTCCGGGCTGGCCGGTCTGTCCGGCCGCCTGCGCGGCCGGGGGCGGAGCCTGCGCAAGGGCATCGGGAAGGCGGAGCCGGTCATGCGGTGGTCCTCGCTCGCCGCCGTGGCCGGCGTGGTGACCGGCTCGGTGGCCGCCGGCACCATCTCCGGGCTCGCCGGGCTGTTCGCCCGGACCGTGGTGACGCCGGTGAAGACACCGGCCGAGGACCTCGAGATCCTGGCCGTCGTCCAGGGGGAGTCCGGCCTGGAGGTCATCCTCCCGGTCAACGAGGAGACCACCGTGCCGGGGACGTACTCCCTGGTGTTCGACGGCGGTGCGGGCGTGGCGCGCATCGGGGCGGTGTCCTCGTTCGACCCGCGCGACGGCACCGTCCAGCGCGAGGTCGAGGAGGTGTACTCGGGGAACCTGTCCACGGCCGTCCGGGGCCGGTGGACCGGGTTCATCTACCCCGATCCGCGGACGCTGGGCCACGAGGCGCTGGACGTGCGGATCGCCGTGGAGAACGGCTCGGCCCCGGC
>JAPFFX010000271.1 GCA_026645375.1 Citricoccus sp. WCRC_4
TCAAGAAGTGCTGCCACCCCAGCCACCACGGCATCCCCGCCGGGGCCGACGCCGGCTGGGAGGCATGCCCGTCATACGTGGCAATGAACTGCTGGATCGGTTCCAGGGTGCGCAGCCACCGGGCACCGAGCACCACGGCCAGGGCCACCACGACCAGCCCGCCGGTGATCAGCACCGGTTTCACCCACGGGCGCTGCGGTGCCGCCGGAGTGGCCGCCCCCGCCGGTCCCGGCGTCCCTGCCCGACCCGACGGGATGGTGGCGCTCGAGGCGGCAGTACTGGAGGCGGTAGCGAGCGGGGATGCCGCAACCGGGGCGGCAGCAGCACCAGACGCGTTCCCGGCCGCAGGGGCGGTGCCCCCGGCGGGTGCCCCTCCCATGCGCTGACGCGCGGCTGCACCGTCGGTGGTGCCGGCCGGAGTGGTGGCCCCGCCGGCACCGGGGGCGCCACCCATCCGCTTGCGGGGGGCAGGACCGGAAGCGTCAGACCCTGCACCGGGGACGCTCGGAGCCGCCGGCGCCGAGGCCGTTGCGGCCTGGGCTGCAGGGGCGCCGCCCATCCGGCGCTTCGGAGCGGCGGCAGCCGGAGTAGGCGACACGTCACTCGCGGTGCTCGAGGCGTCCTGGACGGCAGACGACGCCCCGCCGTCCTGAGCCCCCGGTGACGTGGTCTGAGCAGACTGCGCCACCGGTGCACCGCCCATGCGGCGTCTGCGCACCGGAGCAGCTGCGGGCGCGGTGGATCCGTCACCGTCCCCCGTGGTGAGGGACGCGCCGTCCGGGGAGGAGGTCTCGGCAGCCGCGGCGTCGGAAACACGCGCTGGGGTCTCGGTCGCAGGTGCCGGGGCCTGAGCCGTGGAGGGCAAGGGAGTAGGTGCACTGCCCATGCGGCGCTTGCGGGTGGGGCCCGCGGCTGTCCCCGTGGCCGGCCGGGCATGGGTCTCGCGCTCGGGGGTCGTCGCGGCCTCCACCGCCAGGCCCTCCGCCGACTGCGCTGCCGGTTCCCGAGGAACTGGCGGCGCCTCCGTCGCCCCTGCCCCGGGCGGCGGGGACGGGGGCGCGACCGTCATCGACACGTCGGGATCGGTGGTCGGCCCCCCGGATTGCGGCGCCGGCGGGGTGTAACCGGCCATGCGGCGCCGGACCGGGCGCGGTCCCGGGTTCTGCTCGGTACTCATGAGGCGTCTCAGTCCTTCGGGGGCTCTTCACGGTGTGGAGGGGTACGCGGTACGGCGCCGCGCCGCCCCGGGTATTCGTCCTGCGGCCCCGGGGCGGAGCCGTGCCAGGTGTCAGTTGCGGCGGGTGTTGATCTCCTCGATCAGCTGGGGGACGACCTTGAAGACGTCACCGACGACCCCGAAGTCGGCGACCTCGAAGATCGGGGCGTCCTCGTCCTTGTTGATGGCCACGATGGTCTTGGCCGTCTGCATGCCGGCGCGGTGCTGGATGGCCCCGGAGATGCCCAGCGCCACGTACAGTTCCGGGGTCACCGTCACGCCGGTCTGGCCGACCTGGTAGGACTGCGGCACGTACCCGGCGTCCACGGCCGCACGGGAGGCACCCACGGCGGCGCCGAGGACGTCCGCGAGGTCCTCGACCACGCTGAAGGCCTCCTTGGACCCGACGCCGCGGCCCCCGGAGACCACGGTCTTGGCCCCGCGCAGCGCCGGACGACCGGTGGAGACCGGGGTCTCGTCCACGGAATCGATGCTCGCGCCCCGGGCGGTGGCCGTGGAGACGGCCGCGGTCCTCACCTCAGGGGCTGCCACGGCCTCGGCCCGGGCCTCGATCGAACCGGGGCGGATGGTGGCGATCATCAGCCCGCCCTCCACCGTGGACTCGGTGGTGAAGTCCCCGCCGAACACCGCATGAGTGGCGATGACCTCCTGGCCCTCCTCGTCATAGGAGACGCCGACCACGTCCGCGGCCACGGACCCGCCGGCCACGATCGCCAACCGGCCGGCCACGGCCTTGGAGTCGTTCGTGGCCGAGAGGAGCACCACCGGCGCCTGGTACGCCTGGACGGCATCGGCCAGGGCACCGACCTGGGCAGAGCCCAATTCGGTGGCCACCGACTCGGACTCGGCGAGGTACACCTGGGCCGCACCCAGCGCCCCCAGGTCAGCCGCCAGGGTGCCGGCCGTCCCCGGGGCGGTCACCGCCACGGCCACCGGGACACCGATCTGCGCGGCGGCCCCGAGCAGACCCGCCGCCGTGGACTTCGGGACGCCATCAGTGGTGGTCTCGATCAGGACTAGGACATTTCCAACGTTCGACATCTGCGTGCTTCCTTCAGCTCGTCACGTGTTCTGGTCTTCGGGGAGAGGCCTTCGCCAGCGAACTCAGATGAGCCGGTTGGCGGCCAGGAACTCAGCCAGCTGGGCCGCCGCGGTGCCGTCGTCGGCCACCTTGGGACCGGCCTGCTTCGGCGGACGCGCCGTGGCCGAGACCATCACCGAGCGCACGGAGGCGGCCTCCGGACCGGCCTGGATGCCCAGGTCGGCCAGCGACCAGGACTGCAGCGGCTTCTTCTTCGCGGCCATGATCCCCTTGAAGTTCGGGAACCGGGGCTCGGCCGTCTTCTCCGTCACCGACACCACGGCAGGCAGCGACGACGAGACCTGAAGCGAGCCCCCGTCCACGCCCGCCGTGCCGGAGACCCGGTCCGGGGCGATCTCGATCGCATCCAGGCCCGGCAGCACCGGCAACCCCAGGACCTCGGCGACCATCGCCGGGATCATCCCGCCACGGCCGTCCGTGGCCTCGTTGCCGGCCACCACCAGGTCCACGCCGCCGATCTTCTCGATCGCCGCGGCCAGCACCCGGGCGGTCTGGACCATGTCCGACCCCGCCAGGGACGCGTCGGAGACCAGCACTGCCGAGTCCGCGCCCATGGACAGCAGCTTCCGCAGCGTCTTCGTGGCGTCCTCGGGCCCCATCACGAGGACCACGATCTCGGCGTCCTGGTGCCCGTCCTTGAACTGCAGCGCATTCTCCAGGGCCCGCTCATTGATCTCATCCGGCACCGGTTCCGAGGCCGCCCGGTCCAACATCCCCGACTCCAGGTCGATCTTCCGATCCGACCAGGTGTCCGGAACCTGCTTGGCCAAAACAACAATCCTCATGCGTGCTCTCCTTGCCCGAGGCGAACGGGAATCATCTCGTATGGGTCTGCGCGCCAACTTACTAGGACTTCCAACTGAATACTAGGTCTTCCGAGTAAGGGACTGTAGTCTGGGTCACATTCCACCCACGACGGACTCCCGAACACGCGTCTGCTGACGGTGATTCGCGCTTGTCAGGCTCCGAGAGGTATCCCATGACCGCACAGTCCCCCGCCGAGTTCTTCCGCCAGTCCCGCGACCAGCTCCTGGCCTGCCGCACCGATCCGGACACTGCGCACCGGACCTTCACCTGGCCGAAAAGACTAAAGCGCCCGATGCCAAAGCGAAGGTATTGGGTAACGCCGCAGATTTCTTCCTCTTTGAGGATAAGGATAAAGCGGAGCAACTGCTTAAGCGCGCCCAAGAGCTCGAACCCGAATCCGTTGAATGGATGCAGCGAATGGGTCGCCTGTATCAACTCCAGTCGCACGGCGCCGATGCGGAGGCGAAGAAGGAACTATCCAAAAAGGCCCTCGCCGAATTCGAGCGGGCGGCCAAGGGGATGGACGACCGCCAGATTTATGTTCACCTGGATGACCTCGCCAAGACGGCCTTCGCCGCCGGCGAGGACCAAAAGGCCGAGAAGTATGCCAAGCGGCTTCTTTCACTCAAAGACGAAACTGACAACAAGTGGAACTCGGGCAACGCCGTTCATCATGGCAATCTCATTCTCGGTCGTTTGGCGTTTCGCTCCGGCGATATGGACGAGGCCAAGGACTACTTGCTGAAGGCGGGAGCAACCGAGGGATCGCCACAGCTCAATTCGTTTGGCCCGAACATG
>JAPFFX010000095.1 GCA_026645375.1 Citricoccus sp. WCRC_4
GAAGTACTGGCGGATCTTGTCGGCCTCCAGCTTGCCCTCCAGGCCGGTGGAGCGCAGCGCCATCCCCAGGTCCTCGCGGTACTGGCGGCAGGACGAGTAGCAGGAGTAGGCCGAGGTGGCCCCGGTCAGCAGCCGGCGATGGCCGTCGGCGTAGATGCGCTCCAGCGTCTCGGGGACGTAGGGGTCCCAGTTGCGGTTGCCCCAGTAGACCGGCAGCTCGATGCCGCGGGCGGCCAGCTCGGCCTCGATCGCGGCCTTCAGCTCGCGGTTCTGCGCGTTGATGGGGCTGATCCCGCCGTTGGCCCGGTAGTGGGTGGCCACCTCCTCGAGCCGCTCGTCCGGGATACCCCGGCCCCGGGTGACGTTGCGCAGGAAGGGGATCACGTCGTCCTGGCCCTCGGGCCCGCCGAAGGAGGCCAGGAGTACGGCGTCGTAGGCCTTGGGCGCCATGACCCCGTCCTCGTCGTACCCGGTGCGCGGGTCGAAGGACTGCCCGGCGGCTCCGGTGGTGTTCTCACTCATCAGGCCAGCACCTCTGCGATCTCGGCCGAGGAGATCAGGCGCCCGGTGTAGAACGGGACCTCCTCGCGCACGTAGTGACGGGTCTCGTTGTTGCGCAGGTGGCGCATCATGTCCACCAGGTGGTTCAGCCTCGGCGCCTCCAGCCCGAGCAGCCATTCCCAGTCGTTCAGGGCGAAGGCGCTCGTGGTGTTGGCCCAGACCATGGGGAAGTCCCGGCCCAGCAGCCCGTGGTCCTTGAGCATCCTGCCGCGCTCGGCCGGTTCCAGGGTGTACCAGTCGTAGGACCGGACGAAGGGGTAGAAGCACAGCCACTTCAGCGGTTCGCGGCCCATGGCGAACGCGGGCACGTGGTCCTTGTTGAACTCGGCCATCCGGTCCGAGCCCATCGCGGACAACACGACCTGCGTGCCGGCCAGCAGCTCGGTCCGGCGCAGGGTCCTGATGGCGGCCTGCAGGTCCTCGGGGACGTGACCGTACATCCACACCATGACGTCGGCGTCGGCGCGCATGCCGGAGACGTCGTAGGTGCCCCGGACCGTCACGCCGCGGTCGGCGAGTTCGGCGACCGTGGCGTCGAACTGCTTCACCGCCCGCTGGCGTTCGGCCTCGGTGTGGGCCCCGCCCTGGCCGGATCCGTTCCGCGCGAAGACGGTGTAGGTGGTGAACCACTCGACGTGCTCGGCGCTCCCGGTCTCGGTCTCGGTCTCGGGGGCCGCTGCTGCCTGGTTCTCGGTCATCGTCACAACTCCTGTGTTGTCACCGTGTGGCGTCGGGCGCGTGCAGTGCAGCGCGCTGCCGTGGTCGTTGCCGCGTACCGGTTTCTACAGTCGGTAGAACGGCGAGTCCAGCCTACCCCTCAGGTCTCGTCCCCACCGATCCGACGCCGGACGTCGCCCACGACGGCGGCCAGTCCCGTCCCGGCCAGCCAGGCACCGACGGCGTCCAGCCCCGCCTGCCCCTCCAGCCAGTCCCGGACGCTGCGTACCGCCGCCCGGTGTGCGGTGGTCGCCGCGGGCAGGGCGGATCGCCAGCGCACCACGAAGGAGTGCACCACCGTGCCGGCCAGGTCCACGCCGGTGAGCGTCGTGGCATCGGTCACGGCCCGGGCCAGCAGCTCCCGGTCGCCGGTGCCGTACCCCGGGGTGGAGGCGCCCGGGGCATCGGTGACGCGGCCGTAGGACAGCCGCAGCACGTGCCGGTGCGGTGCGGTCCGGACCCAGTCCCACTTGGCGGTCACGTGGGTCATCGCCTTGGCGCCCACGACGTCGGCCGGCACCTGCGGGGAGACCAGCAGGCCGGTCCCCCGCGGGGCGGCATCGAGCCCCGCGGCATCTGCGACCAGGGTCACCAGGGCGACACCGGCCCCCTCGGCCGGGCGGTCCGCCGCGGCCAGGGCACCTCCGGCCACGGGGGCGAGCAGGTCCCAGGCGGCCGGGCCGTCGGTGGCGACGACCACGCGGCCGGCGGACAGGGTCGCCTCGGTGCCGTCCTGCGTGCGCGTGGAGACGGTCCACCCGTCCGCGGCACGGTCCAGCCCGGTGGCCAGGACCCCGGTCCGGACCGTGGCCCCGGCGGCCCGCAGGGCCTCGACCAGGGCCGCCGTCAGGGTGTTCATCCCCCCGCGCAGGGAGGCCACGAGGGCACCGGGCGGGGCCGCGGCGCGGCGGGAGGCCACGGCCCGGGCCAGCGAGCCCTCGGTCACGAGCGCCTCCAGCAGTCCCGGGGCGACGGTCCGCAGGTCGAGGGTGTCCGGGTCTGCCGAGTGCACGCCGGCGACGACCGGGGCCACGAGGACCTGCAGCACGCCGTCGCCCATCCGGTCCCGCACCACCGCGCCGACGGTGACCGGGCCGCCGTCGTGCAGGGCCTGCTCCCAGCGCCCCACCGGCTGGGTGAGGTCCTGGCGGGCCCGCGCCAGCGCCTCGGTGCCCAGGGCCTCGGCGACCTCGGGGGCGTCGAGGTCCCCGGGGATGCCCAGGATCCCCACGCGCGGCGAGCGGACGGCGCGTCCGGCGACCTCGCCGCCGCCTCCGGCCGGGTCCGGCAGGTACATCCACGAGCCCACGGGGTTCGGCGTCACGACGGCGCCGGAGAGCCCCAGCTCCTCGACCAGCTCGCGCACGGCGGGGGTGCGGACCGCGAACGACTCGGCGCCGGCGTCGAGGACCAGTTCCGTGCCGTCGGGCAGCGGGGCGTGGACGGGCGCGACGCAGCCGCCGAGGGTGGCCGTGGCCTCCAGCAGGGTCACCGCGTGTCCGGAGCGGGCCAGCTCCCAGGCGGACAGCAGCCCGGAGATCCCACCGCCGACGACGACGGCCGGGCGGGGACCGCGGTGGCCGTCGTGCGCCTCGATGCCGGACCTCACGGCTGGAGCGAGTGGATGAGCCCGACGACCCGGGTCAGGACCTCGGGGTCCGTGGTCGGCGGCACGCCGTGGCCGAGGTTCACGACGTGCCCGGGGGCGACCCGGCCGGCCTCGACGACCTCGCGGACGTGGGCCTCGAGCACCTCCCAGGGGGCGGAGAGCAGGGCGGGGTCGATGTTGCCCTGCAGGGGCACCGCCCCGCGGCCGCCCGCCCCCGGGCTGGCTTCCAGGCGGCGATGGGCCTCATCCAGGGGGAGCCGGTAGTCGACGCCGACCACGGAGGCGCCGGCGTCGCGCATGGCCGGCAGGATCTCGCCCGTACCGGTGCCGAAGTGCACGAGCGGAACCCCGGTCGCACCGGCCAGGTCCTGGACGTGGGACAGGGCCCGGGCGGAGTGGGGCTGGACGTATCGCAGGTAGTCGGCCAGGGAGAGCGACCCGGCCCAGGAGTCGAAGAGCTGGCCGGCGGAGGCCCCGGCCTCGATCTGGGCGCGCAGGAACTTCCCCGAGGCGTCCGCGGCCCAGCCGGCCAGCGCGTTCCAGGTCTCCGGGTCGGCGTGCATCATGGTCCGCGGACCCAGGTGATCGCGCGAGGGCCGGCCCTCGACCATGTAGGCGGCCACGGTGAACGGCGCCCCGGCGAAGCCGATCAGGGGGGTGGGGCCGAGTTCGGCCACGGTCAGCCGCACGGCCTCGCGGATCGGCTCCAGGGCCTCATCCGTCAGTTCGGGCAGGGCCGCGACGTCCTCGGCGGTGCGCACGGCGGCACCCAGGACGGGGCCGGTGCCGGGCACGATGTCGACGTCGACGCCGGCCAGCTTCAGCGGGATGACGATGTCCGAGAAGAAGATGGCGGCGTCCACGTCATGCCGGCGCACCGGCTGCAGCGTGATCTCCGAGGCCATCGCGGGCTTCAGGCAGGACTCCAGCATGTCGGTGCCCTCACGCAGGGCGCGGTACTCCGGCAGGGACCGCCCGGCCTGGCGCATGAACCACACCGGCTTCCGGGACGGGGTGCCGCCGCGGTAGGCGGTGATCAGCGGTGACGACGCCGTGGAGCGGGCGGGGTCCGTGGTGATCAGCGGGTGGTCGGCGGGCAGCGCGGTCGATGAAGGCATGGCGCCCATTCTTCCATCGAACCTCCCCCGTGTTTCCGCTGACCGGCAGGTCCGGTGGCCGCTGACGCTCTACAGGCAGTAGAATCGCTCGCATTGTGACTTTGTTTTCCCTGGTTGCCTCGCACACCGACCTTGACCTCGACACGGTGGCGCAGCTGAGCAACGGCACCGACGAGGTCGCCTCAGCCATCCCCACCTCGACCGCCCATGGGGCGGTCGTGCTGGCCACCTGCAACCGGGTGGAGATCTATGCGGAGGCCCCGGACGAGGCCTCCGTGGACCAGGCCCGCCAGGAGCTCCTGGAGGCCGTCGCCCGGGGATCGGGCCTGGCCGCGGACGCCGTCGCCTCCTCCTTCCGGACCCTCGCCGGTGACGCGGCGGTCCGGCACCTGTTCGAGGTCGGCGCCGGGCTGAAGTCGGCCGTCGTGGGCGAACGCGAGATCGCCGGCCAGGTCCGGCGCGCACTCGGCGCCGCCCGGGAGTCCGGCACCGCCACCGGGACCCTGACCAAGCTCTTCGAGTCCGCCACCCGCACCGCCAAGGACGTCGGCACGCACACCGCCCTGGGCACGGCCGGCCGCTCGATCGTCTCCGTGGCCCTGGACCTGGCCACCAGCATGCGGGCCGGCACCTCGGTGGTCGGCGCCCAGCGCTTCTGGCAGGACGCCAACATCCTGCTGATCGGCACCGGGGCCTACGCCGGGACCACGCTGGCCCAGCTGGCCGACCGCGGCGCCGCCAACGTGGGCGTGCACTCGTCCTCAGGCCGTGCGGAGGCCTTCGTCGCCGACCGCGGGGGCTGGGCCCTGGCCCTGGGCGGCGAGAAGATCCACGGGGCCATCGCGGAGGCCGACGTGATCATCGGCTGTTCCGGGGGCGACCGACGCCTCGAGGCCGGGACCCTGCGACGCCTGCGCGAGGGGGTCACCGGGCGGCTGACCGTGCTGGACCTGGCCCTGACCCATGACTTCGACCCCGCCATCGCCGACCTTCCCGGTGTGGACCTGATCACCCTGGAATCGGTGAAGATGGCCGCGCCGGACGGTCAGCAGGCCGCCCTGACCGCCGCCGCGCAACTCGTGGACGGCGCCGTGGACGGCTTCCTGCACGAGCGCAAGTCCCGCAGCGCCAACGAGGCCATCGTGGCCCTGCGGCGGCACACGCAGCAGGTGCTGGACTCCGAGATGCAGCGGGTGCGCAGCCGGCACGGCTGCACCGCGGCCGCCGAGGAGGTCGAGTTCGCGCTGCGTCGCATGGTCCGGCAGATGCTCCACGAGCCCACGGTCCGCGCCAAGGAACTCGCCGCCGAGGGGCGCCTCGACGAGTACGAGAACGCACTGAACGTCCTCTTCGGCCTGGACGTCTCGCCCGCGGCGGCGAACGGGGCCCCGGGGTCCTGCCCGGTCGGCGATCCGCGTGAGGACGCCCTCCCGGATGGCCTCACGGCCTCGGCCCGGATCGCCTGACCGGCCCCGGAGGACCGGCGTTCCCCACCGCCCTACCGGCCGGTAGACTTCTCGACACCGTCCTGACCGGGCGTTCCCGTGCAGAAAGGCCTCACCGTGACCTCCAGCCCCATGCGCCAGTCCCGGCTGCCCCGTGAGGAGCGGCGGCGCCAGCTCCTGGATGCCGCGCAGCA
>JAPFFX010000297.1 GCA_026645375.1 Citricoccus sp. WCRC_4
CGAGGCGTCCTGGCTCCCGGCAGACACGAACACCCGCCACACGGTCCGGGAGTCCACGGATGAGCGCGGCCTGGTGCTGGATGTCCGGGAGCTCAACGCGGTGGACGCGGTGGTCACCTCCTCCACGGTCTCCTGCGCCGAGACCGGCACGATCTTCCTCACCGGCCGCCCCGACGAGGGGCGCCGGGCCATCAGCCTGGTCCCGGACCACCACATCTGCGTGGTTCCGGCCGCATCGGTGGTGGAGCTGATCCCCGAGGCCCTGGCCCGGGTGGAGCCCATCGCGCCGATCACCATGATCTCCGGGCCCTCGGCCACCTCGGACATCGAGCTCGAACGTGTCGAGGGCGTCCACGGCCCACGCCGGCTGGATGTCATCCTGCTCTCCTAACTCCGACGAGTCCAGACCCGCGGTGGCTTCCGCTCATCACCTCGGCGGCGACAGCCGGAGTTCAAGGGTGAAACTCGCTGACTATGGCAGCCTGATTCAAGCCGTCACGCCGGTGCTGAATCAAGCTGTCATAGTCACCCGCCCCTCTGGGACTGACAGAGGATATTGACACCCGTACACGCAACGAAAGTATGCCGTCAGTGTGGGTCCCACACCGACCCTTCAACCCTTTCGTCAGGGCAGCTCTTATAGGTAGCGGCAGACATCCCCAAGGATCACCTGCTCGGGGCGCACCCGGAGCGCGCCCTCGGGATCGATCGCGGGAAAGTCCATCGCTGCCTCCCTGGGCTCATCCTGCCACCGAGGCCGGACACCCGGCCGCTGAGCGGCCGCCTCGGCCGCCCGAATCACTTCGCGTTGCTCCGGGCAGTGATGGTGGGCGCTCCCCCGCCGTGCGCAACTGCGCAGTCGGCAGTCAGCAAGGCAAGCCCTCGGTGCACCCACTTCGACGGTACGCCCGGGCCATCACTCTCGAACTAGCTGACTCGTCGGCCGCGGCCGTGGCCCCGTCTACCGTCGCGGCTTGAAGGGCTCGGGCGTTGCCCGGCGGGTCCTCGGTGGGCTGGCCTACTCTGCCCGGACGAATTCTTCGGCGTCCTGCACCTGCTGGCCTGTGGGGCGGATACCCGTGTACAGCACGAATTGCTCAAGCGCCTGGATGGTGGCCACCTCCGCACCGGTGATGACCTTCTTGCCCGCCACCCTGCCAGCTTTGATCAGCGGCGTTTCCGGCGGCAAGGCCACCACGTCGAACACCACCTCGGCGGCTTCAACGGCCGCGGCCGGAAAGGACAAAGAGTCCGCTTCGGCACCGCCTGCCATGCCGATGGGCGTGACGTTGATGATCATGTCGGCGGTGGCACCGCCCAGCTCGGCCCGCCACCTGAAGCCGTAGAGGTCAGCGAGGGCACGCCCTGTGGCCTCGTTCCGGGCAATGATGGTGAGGTCGCGGAAGCCCGCGTCGCGCAGCGCAGCGGCAGTGGCCTTGGCCATGCCGCCGGCTCCCTGCAGTAGCACCGAGGAGTCGGTGGGCACGTCGTTGCGTTCCAGCAGCTGCTCAATCGCCGTGTAGTCGGTGTTGTAGGCAGTGAGGTGGCCGGCGTCGTTGACGATGGTGTTCACCGAATCCATCGCCTTCGCGGAAGCATCCATCTCGTCGACCAGGGCGATGACGTCCTCCTTGTACGGCATGGAGATGGCGCAGCCACGGATGCCCAGCCCGCGGACACCGGCGATGGCCTGCTCCAGGTTGGTGGGGGCGAAGGCCTTGTAGATCCAGTTCAGCCCGAGCTGTTCGTAGAGGTAGTTGTGGAAGCGGGTCCCGTTGTTGCTCGGGCGGGCCGAAAGCGAGATGCACATGGTCATGTCTTTATTCAGAATCGGCACCCCTCCATTAAACGGCCAAGCCCGCAATGAACCCCTACTGCCCCTCGTCTCATCAAACATTCCCTTGATGCGACTCCCGACCAGCGGTCAGACCAGGCTGGGCGGGGATCCAGAAATCCGCGCGCTTACAGTCATTTGCCGATGTAAACGGTGCGCCATTTTGTCTCAATCACCCGTCTCATTCGCTTCGGTCTCATCTAGGCAAAAGCAGTCGAGTTATGAGAACGAGGTGAAGATGGCCGGCCTGGGAGGCGCTGCACGCTGTAGAAGTCGATGCCACTAAGGTTGGCGGCGTCCTTCACTACTCGGCCGGGTGAGGTCGACACTGCGAGGTGAGGGGATCCCCTCGCGGCGCATGATGCCGTACCGGTGGGCCTGCCGGGGTGCGGGCGGGTGTGTCATCCTCGGGGTATGGCGAGGACCTGGCTCTCGGTGACGGTAGAACTGCTGGGCGGGGGCGGGCAGGAACTGTGGCCCTGGCCCGGGCGGATCTTCGCGGTCGGGCCCGGGCACACCTTCGGAGATTTGGCTGAGGCGATCAATGATGCCTTCGCCCGGTGGGACCGTTCGCACCTGTCGGTCTTCACCCTGGCCCCTTGCCGCCGGTGGCGACGATCGGCACCCCGTAGCGCAGGGCGTACTGGACACCGCCGTAGCCGCCGTTGGTTACGTAAACAGAAGTGCGCGGCAGTAATTCGTCGTAAGGAAGGAAGGTCGCGGCACGGGCGTTCGCGGGCAGCGTTGGCAGGCTCTCGACGGGGTGGCCGCCGGTGGAGACGACGACAAGGACATCCTCGTCGGCCAGCGCACGAAGCGTCGGTTCAATGGCTTGGCCGTAGTCGGTGTTGGCGACTGTGCCCTGGGTGACGTGAACAACGGGACGGGTTCCGTCGAGTTCGGACCACCACTCCGGCAGCGGCACTTGCGATCCCGTCGCACACAGGGGGCCGATGAAGTGGAGGTTGGACGGCGCGTCGGACATGGTGTATTCGAACGAGGGAACCGTGAACTGG
>JAPFFX010000101.1 GCA_026645375.1 Citricoccus sp. WCRC_4
AGCGCGGTGCTGGGCTCGCTCGGCCTGGCCGCGGCCCGGGTGCGAGGCGTCGACTGAGGCCGGAGAGCATCCCCGTCCGTCGTCCCACCGGCCGGTCCTTCCCCCCCCGCCCGTTCGTCCGCATCGGGAGGACACGTCCGTGCGGGGACGCAGGGGGGCGATGTCCTCTCGATCCGGACGGACGATGACCGGGCAGGTCACCCGCCCCGGATCAGCCTGCGCACCCGCGTCACCAGGGCATCCACGTCGTCGATGAGCCGGGCGGCGCCGTCGATGTCCTTGCGCAACCGCGACTCGACGTCGGGGTCCTTCAGCGGCGCCAGGTCCGTCTCCAGGGTGACCACGGCGGCCATGAGGGCCGCCCGTTCGGCGCCGAGCGCGGCGCCCACGTCGCTGAGCACGTTCTGGTTGTAGTCCTCCAGCAGTTCCGTCGCCGTGCCCACGACGTCGGCCGCCACCTTGACGATGGCCCCCGGCGGTTCCGCGGCCCGTTCGATGGCCTGCTGGATCTGGCGCGAGCGTTCGGCACGTTGCGACTCGGTGTCCTTGGGCATCGCGAAGGCGTCGGCGACGGAGGCGAACCCGGACTCGTCCGCGTCCGAGAGTCCCAGCGCGGTGACGGCGATCCTCTCGCAGCGGGCGGCCAGTTCCTCCCGCTCACTGAACCGGGCCGCCATGGCCACCAGGGCTGCTCCCTGGGCGGCCATCAGCGCGCCCGTGGCTCCTCCGCCGGGTGTCGGCTGGCCGGAGGCCAGGCGGTTCAGGTAGTCCTCGATGCTCTCGTGCCGGATCATGTGTCCATCACAACACCGCCCGCGGTGCCACGCCAGTGTTGCGGTGGCCCGGGCGTGGTCCCGTCAGCGCGGCACCCGCACCGTGCTGGTCAGCGCGGTGAGCATGGGCTCCCTGGGAGTGGAACTGAACCCGAACCGCGGTGGCGGGTCCATGTCCCTCAGGCCGCCCAGGTCCCGCCCGTCCCAGGAAGCGGTGGAGGCGCTGATGCGGTGTAGGTCCCGGGCGGAGTACCACTCGAGCCGGTCGTTCCCGGCGGTGCCCAGTGTCCGCACCCCGGGCATCACCACCCGGGCCACCCGGTCGCTGACCCGGGCCACCGTCAGCGTGCGGCCCAGCCGGGGCGGGACGGCACGCAGCAGGTGTCCCCAGGCCGTCCGCGGTCCCACCGTGAACTCCCAGTGCAGCGGTCCGGCCTTCACGGTCCAGGCGGAGCCCTCGACGGCGACGGACACGGGGACCTGCCGGACGTCGTCGAACGCGTAGGTGGCCGAGACGAAGTCGGCGACCCAGTCATCCGGGGCCAGCAGCTCGCGCCGGCCGTCCGGGTGCTCCACCATGACGTCCGCGAAGGGCCCGTGGGGGCTGTGGTCCCAGGCGCCGAGCACCAGCCGGGTCCCCCCGGAGGTCCCGGCCCCGGCGATGTGGCCGGTGAACTGCCATCGGTCCATGCGCGTCTCCCGCCGTCGTCGTGGTCTGGTCATCCCATCATCACCCGCTGGCCGCGTGCAGGCTGAAGGCGGCGAGGAAGCCGGCGGCGGCGATCAGCCCCGAGTACAGGGCGGCGTCCTCGAAGGCCTCCGGGATCATGGTGTCCGTGATCATCGCGAGGATGGCTCCGGCGGCCAGCGCGTTGACGAAGGCCAGTGTGGCCGGTGGGGCGCCGTCCAGCAGGAGGTAGCCGGCCAGCGCCGCCAGGCCGGAGGCCACCGCGATGCCGCCCCAGATCCCGAAGACGTAGCCCGGGCCGCGCCCCGCACGTTTCCAGCCGGCCGTGCTGGACAGCCCCTCCGGGACGTTGGAGATGAACACGGCCACGAACATCGGCAGGCTGACCCCGCCGCCGGTGAGTACGCTCAGGCCCAGCACCATGGATTCCGGGACGCCGTCCAGCAGGGCGCCGACCGCGATGGCCCCGCCGGCGCCGTCGCCGTCCCCACCGGACTGCTGGTGACCCGAGCGCTTGCGGTGCCGGGCCCCGAACCGGGCCAGCACGATGTTCAGCCCGACGTAGGTCACCGCCCCGACGGCGAAGCCGATGACCGTGGCGGTGAGTCCACCGGTGCTGAGGGCCTCGTCGACGAGCTCGAAGGTCAGGGCGGAGATCAGCACCCCGGAGCCGAAGGCCATCACGGCCGCCACCACCCGCCGCGGCACGTCGACGAACCAGGCGATGGCGCTGCCCAGCAGCAGCGCCGCACCGGCGATCAGGCCGGCACCGCCGGCCAACAGCCATTCCGGCATGTGCACCTCCGGGTTCAGGATCGTCCAAGACCGGGCTGTGGGGAAGGCCCCGAGCGGGTCGGCAGGCCTGTGCCGGCGACGGCCGCAGGGGGATACTGCTGCCGTGGAACTCGATCCAGTGGTCACCGATCCGGAGCACTACGCGGTGCTCTTCGAGAACGACGAGGTGCGGGTGCTGGAGTACAACGACCAACCGGGCGACCGGACGACGCCGCACGACCACCCCGACAGCGTCATGTACTCCCTCAGCCACATCCACCGCCGGCTGGTCGCGGGCGATCACCAGCGGGAGGTGGACATCCCGGCCGGGACCGTCAATTGGGTGCCCGCCCAACGTCATTCCGGCGAGAACACGGGGGACACGCCCTCGAGGGCGATCTTCGTGGAGCTCAAGCGCGCCGGCCAGGCCCCGCGGGGCGAGGCGCTCGGACCCGGCTGAGGGGCCGGCGCCCGGTGGGGATAGGGTGGCCGCAACGAGCCGTCCCGGCCCGCCCGGGGCGTGCGACAGCACAACCCCAG
>JAPFFX010000303.1 GCA_026645375.1 Citricoccus sp. WCRC_4
GCCTTCCAGAACCCGATCATGATCAGGTACATCACGATCGAGAAGGGCAGACCGATGATCAGCGTGGCCGCCTGCAGGGTCGGCACTCCGCCCACCAGCAGCATCGCCAGGGTCAGCAGTCCGGTGGCAGCCGCCCAGAAGACGCGCAGCCACTTGGGCCCGTCCTGGGTGGGGTCCTGGATCGTTGAGGTGAACGTCGACATCACGAGTGCGCCCGAGTCGGCGCTGGTGACGTAGAACAGCAGCCCGGTCAGGGAGGCGAGGGCGATGAGCAGCGGCGCACCCGGGTACTGTTCGAGCAGCGAGTAGAACGCCCGCTCGGGGGTGTTCATCGCGGCCTGGCCGAAGGCGTCGTCACCGCCCGTGACGATCGCCAGGGCACTGTTGCCGAAGACCGAAATCAGGATGAGGATGAACACGAACGGCACGGTCAGGGTCGCGAGCACGAACTCGCGCAGGGTGCGGCCGCGGGAGATCCGCGCCAGGAACAACCCGACGAAGGGCGCCCAGGCGATCCACCAGGCCCAGAAGAACAGGGTCCAGCCCGCCATCCACTCCGCCGCCCCGGTGTAGGCGAACGTGTCCAGGGTCGTCCCGGGCAGCGCGGCCACGTAGTCGCCGAGGTTCTGCACCATGGCATCGAGCAGGAACGAGGTCTTGCCGGCGACGAGCACCCAGACGACCAGCGCCACGGCCATGAGGACGTTGAGCTCGGAGAGCCGGCGGATGCCCTTGTCCACGCCCGAGACGCACGAGGCCGTGGCCATCACCACGGCCACGACGATCAGCCCGATCTGCGCGGCCGTGCCCTCCTCGATCCCGAACAGCAGGTACAGGCCGTAGTTGAGCTGCACCACGCCGATGCCCAGCGAGGTGGCCACGCCGAAGATGGTGCCCAACAGTGCCGCGATGTCCACGGCGTCCCCCGTGCGCCCCTGCACGCGCTTGCCGATCAGCGGGTAGAGGGCCGAGCGGATGCTCAGAGGCATGTTCCACCGGTAGGCGAAGTAGCCGAAGGCCATGCCCATCAGGGCGTACATCGCCCAGCCGGTGACGCCGTAGTGGAACAGCGTCCACACCACGGCCATGCGGGTGGCCTCGGCGGTCGCGCCCTCGCCCGTGGGCGGGCCGTAGTACTGGGTGACCGGCTCAGCCACGGAGAAGAAGAGCAGGTCGATGCCGATCCCGGCCGCGAAGAGCATCGCAGTCCAGGTGAACAGGTTGTACTGCGGCTTCGAGTGGTCGGGGCCCATCTTGATGCTCCCCTCGCGGGAGAACGCCACGACCAGCACGAAGACCGTCACCACGGTGGCGGTCAGGACGTAGAACCAGCCCATGTTGGTCGAGATCCAGCCGACCACGGCGTTGATCACCGTGGAGGCTTGGTCCGGCGCGAGGATCGCCCACAGGGAGAACAGGAGGATGGTGACGGCCGAGCCGGCGAACACCGTCCGGTTCACGGTCGGCCGGGGTCGCTGGGCCCCCGTGGGCGGCGCACTGTTGGAGGTGCTGTCGTGCACGGCAGTGGTCATGGGACGGATCCTCCTGTGGAGAGCGGTCCAGAGCGTGGTGCACCCGGCGACCGGACCTGCACGGACCGGCAGGGCGGGACGGCGTCGTCCCGCCTCAGGCTGGTGTGGTGATGCACGCCACACCGGGCATGGGAATGATTGTGGCACCTTCCTTCCGGTTGGTAAAGTTCCTTTTATGAACCATTCCTCCCGCGACCGGATCCTCGATGGCGCCCTCGAGCTGATTCGGAGCGGTGGCACGATCTCCCTGGAGTCGGCCGCCCGGCAGGTGGGCCTCACCAAGCCGGGGGTGATGTACCACTTCCCCACCAAGGAGGCGCTGATGCTCGCCCTGGTGGACCGGGTGATGGACGGCTGGGACGCACAGATGGCCGCCCGCTTGACCGCCCCGGCGGATCAGGTGCCTGTCGGCGAACGCCTGCGTGCCTACCTGGACTGGTGCCTCTCGGGCGAGGTCGACGAGACGGACCTGGTGATGCTCACCGATCAGCGGCTGCGCGGAACGCTGAAGGAGCGCTGGAGTGCGCGGGTGGCGCCGTGGCTGACCCTGCCCGAGGACCTGCCCCCCGAACGCCAGAGCCGGCTGCTGGCCGTGCGGTTGATCGCCGACGGTGTCTGGTTCGCCGACGCTGCCGGCGTCTTCGCACCGGACCCGGAAGAACGGGTGCGGGTCCGGGCGGTGGCCGAGGCGCTGCTGGAGGACTGAGTCGTGCCTTGATGGCTGCTGCTGGTCGCCGCGGTGCTCGGCGAGGTGGCGGCCACGCTGTCGCTGAAGGCGGCGCTGGACGAGCCCGCCTGGTACGCCCTCGTCGTCACCGGGCACCTCGCCGCGTTCGCCCTCCTGGCGGCCGTGCCGGGACGGGGCACGCCCATGGGGATCGCCTACGGCGTGCGGGCCGCCCACGCAGTGGTGCTCACCGCCCTCGGTACGGCCGCGCCCTTCGGCGAACGTCTGAGCCTGGCCGCGCTGGTCGGGATCGTCTTCGTCGTGACCGGCGTGCCCTGCGTGGAGACCGGCTCCCACCGCCCTGTCCGGGAGCGGGAGGAGGCCGCCTGATGGCATGGCTCTTCCACACCGTCTCGATCCTCACCAAGGTCGCCGGGACCCTGTCCCTGCGCATGGCCACCCGGGGACGCCGCCACTGGTACGCCGCCGTGGTCGCCGGCTACCTGGTGGAATTCACCTGCCTGAGCCTCGCCCCGGTCGAGGGCATGGCACTCAGGTTGCCTACGGCATCTGGTCGGCCACCGGGGTGGCGGTCACGGCACTGGCGGGCCGGTTGCTGTTCCACGAGGCGTTGACGTGAGTGACGGCGGTCGGGGTGGTGCTCATCGTCGGGGTGCTGCTGATCGAGGTGGGTGCCCAGCCAGCCTGAACGCATACCGGCAAAGGGTTGACTGGTGAGCCCTCTGCGCCCGGTGCCATGATCGAGTATGGCGACCCCAACTGGCCCCAATGTGATGTCCTGATCTGCCCCTCCCCGTGAGGGGGTGCCTCTATGGTTTTCGTCGAGCGGCCAGGGTTACCGGTGGCGGGGTCCGGGGCTTGGTGGGGCCTTGGGAGAGAGCGCCGTCCCGGCGCATCGCGAACAGGACGTCGGTCCGTCGGCAGGCCAGGGCGATGATGGCGTGGTTGTGGCTTCACCAGAGGCAGTCTTCTTGCGTCAGCCAACCCAACACCGCGAGGCGGGGCAACTTCTCTAGACATCACGTTTAGCTCGTCCCCCGGCACCTCGTCCGCCAGTACTGGGCACGGGTTTGAGGTCTCGCCCCCTTCCTGTCGAGTCGGACTGGTTGCCCGTGCAGCACGACTGCCTGGCCCCTGGTCAAGGAGGGTCGCCGTTTCGTCTGGCGGAGTGGCACTCGCGACGCACGACTGGCTCGCTGAGCGACTTCTTGGTATCGCGGTGACTCTTTGTCGCGCGATAAGCCGTGCGGGAGCTCGGTCATTCAAGAGGACCGAACTCCGACGAGGAAGCGACGTTGCTGGTTCTGAGCACCTGGGCAAGTGTGCGGTAACCCCGTGCCGAGGGATCGAATCCCTCACCATCCGCTCTCCGCGGCATCACGCGCCGCATGCTCCCCTGTCAGGTCGGGAAATGGTCTGACGGTCCCCTGCACCGGGCGTATGCCTTCCCGTTAGTTTCGGCGTCACCGAGACTTCATGCGCAGGTGGTGCGATGATGGGACCGTCGTCCTTCTGGACGGCGGTCGTCCACGCCGGAATCAGCCCCGTCGCCGGCTGGACCGCACCGTTTCTGGGGCACCAGAGGAACCACAGACTGATGCAGCCAAGGACATCCTTGCTGGCCGGCGTGATCACCGTAGGGCTCGTCTTCGCCCCCGCCGCAGCGCTCCCGGCTTCTGCCGACACCACCGTCCCGACCGTGACCGCAGAGGAGGCCATCGAGGCCGCCGCCACCCCGGCCGCCGAGGGCGCGGAGAAGATCTCGCTCCTGAGCTTCAATGACTTCCACGGCGCCCTGTCCTCCGACTTCTCCGGCACGCAGTTCGCCGACACCGTGGAGGACTATCGCGCCGCGTTCGAGGCCGCCCAGGGTGAGGGTTCCACCCTGTTCACCAGCGCCGGGGACCTGATCGGTGCCTCGGCCTCGGTGTCCAACGTCCAGCAGGACGAACCGACCCTGGAGATCATGAACGCCCTCGGCCTGGACGTCTCGGCCGCCGGCAACCACGAGTTCGACAAGGGCCTGGACGACCTGCAGGACCGCGTGCTGGAGATCGCGGACTTCGACATCCTGGCCGCGAACTTCGTGGACCCGGAGACCAAGGACCCGGTCCTGTCCTCCCACGAGGTGTTCGAGGTGGGCGGCGTCACGGTCGCCGTGATCGGTGCCGTGCCGAACAACCTCTACGCCACCACCACCGGCGCCGGCCTCGAGGGCAACGAGGTCCCGTACCACGTGGATGCCGTCAACGAGGTCGCCCGGATGCTCTCGGACGGCGTCGAGGACGAGGACAACGACGAGGCCGACATCATCGTGGCCTCCTACCACGACGGTGCCGACGGCACCGGCTCGCTCGCGGAGGAGACCGCCCGCTCCGAGGTCTTCGAGCGCATCGTCAACGACACCGACCCGGCAGTGGACGTGATCTTCAACGGCCACTCCCACCAGGCGTACGACTACGACACCACCGTCCCCACCGAGGACGGCCCCAAGAACCGCCCGGTGGTGCAGGCCGGGCAGTCCGGCAACCTGCTCGCCGCCGTCGAGCTCGAGATCGACGCCGAGACCTCCGAGGTCCTCGGATACGAGTCCTCGCTGATCGAGCAGTCGGAACAGGACGCCGCAGCCGCCGCCGCGGAGTCCGAGGCCACCGCCGCCGTCTACGCCCTGGAGCAGGCGGCCGTCGCGGAGTTCGAGGAGCTGCAGAAGACCGAGATCGGTGAGATCGACGCGTCGATCACCACCGACTACCGCGTACGCATCGCGGAATCGGGCTCCTGGCGCGCCGGCGGCACCCGGCGGCAGGAGACCACCCTGGGCAACTGGGCCGCCAACGCCCTCAAGGACAGGGTCGCCCTGTCCAACCCCGCCGTCGACCTGGGCGTGACCAACTCCGGCGGGCTGCGCGCCGAACTGCTGTACGACCAGTTCACCGCGGGCGGTGAGTTCACCGCCAAGCCAACCGCCGCGCACGGCAAGGTGACCCTCGGCGAGGTCCTCGACTTCGCCCCGTTCGGCAACACCCTGGTCTACTTCGACCTCCCGGGCTCCTCGATCAAGCAGGTCCTCGAGGAGAACTGGCAGAACGGCCAGAAGACCAACCACCTGGGCTGGTCCGAGGAGCTGACCTACACCTTCGACGAGTCCCGTGCGCAGGACGACAAGGTCACCGGCCTCTGGATCGGCGGCGAGCCGGTGGAGATGGACCAGATGTACACCATCGCCACCCTGTCCTTCCTGGGTGACACCTCCTGGGTCGGCACCGGGAACCCCGCCCCCGACGGCTACGAGGGCTTCGCCACCGGCCAGCAGGGTTACGTCGACCTGGGCATCATGGACAACCAGGCGTACCAGGAGTACATCGAGGCGCAGACCGCCGCCAACGGCGACATCCGCCCGGACTTCTCCAAGAACTCCGTGGAAGTGACCGGCGCCCCCGAGACGGTGGCCCCCGGTGAGGAGATCGTCCTGACCCTGGACGACCTCGAGCTGGACTCCGACGGCGCCGGCGAGGCCACCGGTGTCGCCGTGGCCTTCGAGGCCGCCGACGGCACGGTGACCGTGCTCGGCTCCCAGGACATCGCCGCCGAGGGCGAGACCGTCACCCTCGCCGGGATCTCGGCTCCCGGGACCGCGGTCGAGGGCACCCTCGTCATGACCGTGACCTACGACGACCGGTACGCCTCCGCCTCCCAGGTGCGCCTCCCGCTCAGCGTCAGCGGCACCGGCCAGCCAGGCACCGGCACGGACCACCCGAACAAGGGGCCCGGCAACGACAGCGGCCGGGACAACCCGAACAGGGGCCCCGGCAACAACAGCGGCAACAACGACGGCGGCCGCGCCCCCGGTGAGAACCGGGGCAACGGCACCGGCCCGCGCTGGTCCTGATCGACGCACTGACGTGGACGGAACACCGACCGTCACGGTGATGCCCCCGGGATTCGTCCCCGGGGGCATTGCCGTCCCCGGGCCCGGCCGGACGGTACCGCGCCGCCGTCCACCCGCGGCCAACCACCGGACACCGGCCGTTCAGCGTCGCATGTGACCATGTCAACCGTCCTTCACCGCTCGCACCCACCGAAAGTGACTCCATGAAGACCACCCACCGCCTGACCGCCGTCGGGGCCTCGCTGGCCCTGCTCTCCGCGGCCGTCATCGTCCCCGCCCAGGCCTCGCCCGCGGGTGACGACGTCGTCATCAGCGAGGCCTACACGAACGGCGGGTCGGCCAACGCCGTCTACACGCACAAGTTCGTCGAGCTCTACAACCCCACGGACTCCCCGGTCTCCCTGGAGGGCTGGTCCCTGCAGTACCGTTCCTCCGGTGG
>JAPFFX010000314.1 GCA_026645375.1 Citricoccus sp. WCRC_4
CAGCGCACGCACGTCCCCCCGGAGAAGCGGGACATCGGGATGGTCTTCCAGAGCTACGCCCTGTGGCCGCACATGTCCGTGGCCGCCAACGTCGGCTACCCCCTGCGCATGCGCAAGGTCAGCGTCCCGGACCGGGCGCGCCGGGTACGCGACGTCCTGGAGCTGGTCGGCCTCGATGAGTTCGCCGGACGGATGGCGACGGACCTCTCCGGCGGCCAGCAACAGCGCGTGGCCCTCGCCCGGGCGCTGGTCGCCAACCCGCGGTTGCTGCTGTTCGATGAGCCGCTGTCCAACCTGGACGCCCGGTTGCGCCAGGACATGCGCACCGAGCTGCGGGACATGCACCGCCGCATGGGCACCACCTCCCTCTACGTCACCCACGACCAGGAGGAGGCGGTCTCGCTGTCCACCCGCATCGTGTTGCTGAACAAGGGACAGATCGAACAGGTGGGCACCCCGCGGGAGATCTACTGGCACCCCGTGTCCCACTTCGTGGCCGACTTCGTGGGCTACGACAACTTCCTGCGGGCCACCGTGGTCACCGCCGACGCCCACGGGATCTCGGTCCGCCTGGACGACACCGAGCTGCGCCTCGACTGCCCGGCCCGCGCGGGCATCGCGGCCGGTGACGCCGTGGAGGTCGCCATGCGCTCGGCCTCGGTGATCATGGGCGAGCCGGCCACGGCGATGCCCAACCGGTTCACCGGCACGGTGACCGACATCGTCTACCTCGGTGACGAGTACATCTACGCGCTGGAGGTGGGTCCTCAGCGGTTCTCGGTCTCCCTGCGCACGGCCGAGGTGGCCAATATCTGGCCCAACGCGTCACCCCTGGTCGGCCAGGACGTCATCGCCGGGATCCCGGTCGACTCCCTGGCCTGCCTGCCGCTCTGACCACCCCCCGCCTCCCCTGCACTCCCCCTACCCCGCGCCCCCGCGGGAATCCCCCATGAAAGGTCGATCCATGAAATCACGCACCCTCCTCACCACCCTCGGGCTGGCCTCAGCGCTCGTCCTGACCGGCTGCGGCGGTGACGCCCCGGCCTCCGAAGGGCTCGGCGAACGCGACGGGGTCGAGGCCGCGTCCGGGCTCGGCGGGGCCGAGGCCCAGGCCCAGTTCGAGCAGATGTACGCCGAGGCGGTGGAGAGCGGTCAGACCACGGTGAACGTCTACACCCCCCTGACGGCGACCTGGCCGGGCGTGTTCGAGGCCTTCCAGGAGCGCTTCCCCGAGATCCGCGTAGAGCCGCTGCAGGTCGTCGGCGCCGAGCTGGACACCAAGGTCTCCCAGGAGCAGGCCTCGGGACAGCGGATCGCCGACGCGGTGATCACCGGCGACGCCGGCGCCGTGGCACTGGCGGACCGGGACTACTTCGCGGAGTTCCGTCCCTTCAACGCGGAGGACCTCACGAGCGATCCCCAGTTCTCCCTCGAGGCGGGCACCCTGACCGCCGTCTCCGCCTCCCCCCGCGGGTTCGTCTACGACACGCGTCAGGACGTCGGCCTGGTCCCGACCAGTTGGCAGGACCTGCTCGACCCGGCCCTGAAGGGCAAGATCACCATGACCGATCCGGCCACGGACGGTGGCGGCATGCAGTGGGCCGACCTGGTGCTGCACGAGGAGTCCCTGGGCGAGGACTACCTGACCGACCTGGCCGCCCAGGACGTCGTCATCTCCTCCAACACCGCGGAGTGCCACAACGCCGTGGTCCAGGGCCGCGCCTACGCCTGCATCATGGGCGCCATGGGCAACTACCTGAGCCTGACCGGGGACGGGGCCCCGGTGGAGATCACCTACCCCGTCGAGGGCGGCAACTGGGCGACCTACTGGTACGCCGGGGTCATCGACGAGGCGGAGAACGCGCAGGCCGCCGAGCTGTTCACCACCTGGCTGAACACCCCGGAGGCCAACGAGGTCAAGGCCGCGGCCGGCCACGGCCCGGTGGCCAACGCCGAGGACATGGACCTGCCCTTCGAGAACCCGGCGGATGTGCCGCTGCTGCCCCGTCCGGACCTCGCCGACGTGACGGACCGGCAGAAGTCCAGCCAGTCGGTCATCGCGGGCATCTTCGGCTGATCCCGTCGCACCCGGCCACGGTGGGGGTCACCGGTCACCCGGTGGCCCCCACCATCGTTCCCGGACCAGCACCAGCACCAGCACCAGCACCAGCACCAGCACCAGTGGACAGGACACCCATGGACCAGCATCGGGCGCAGGGCATGCGCGTCGTCACCCTCGGCACGGCGGGGGGCCCGCTGTTGCGCCCGGGCGGTGACCCCCGGCACCGCAGCGGGATCGCCACCGCCGTCATCGTCGAGGGCGCCGTCTACCTCGTGGACTGCGGCCACGGCGTGGCCCTGCGCATGGCGGAGGCGGGGCTGCACCCCACCGACCTGGCCGGGATCTTCATCACCCACCACCACTCCGACCACACCATCGACCTCAACTCGGTCATGGTGCTCGGCGGACTGGCCTTCCGCGGCCAGGATGAACGCATCGTTCCGGTGCTCGGCCCGGGCCGACGGGGAGTGCTGCCCCCGGCGAACGGGCACGACGGGACGGAACCGGAGCCCGTCTTCCCGGACGCGCCCACCCCGGGCACCGCGGACCTGGTCGAGTCGCTCCTACGGGCCCACGCCACGGACCTGAACGACCGGCGCCGGGACTCGCGCGCGCCGGACCTCTCCCGCATCTTCCGAGGGGTGGACATCACCATCCCATCCCACGCCGGGTTCCATCCGGACGCGGCCAACCACCCGGTGATGGATCCGTTCACGGTCTTCGCCGACGAGCGCGTGACGGTGACGGCCATCCTGGTCCAGCACCAGCCCATGGCGCCCGCGTTCGCGTTCCGGTTCGACTCCGTCCACGGCTCGGTCACGGTCTCCGGGGACACCGCGCCCAGTGAGAACCTGGTCCGCCTGGCCGCGGGGTGCGACCTGCTCCTGCACGAGGCCATCGACCTCGCGTCGGTCGCCGCCGGTTACCCGCAGGCGACCCCGCGGGACCTCGAGGCGAGCATGGGCCACCACCGGCGCGCGCACACCACGCCGGAGGACGCCGGACGCCTCGCGACCTCCGCGGGCGTGCGGACCCTGGCGCTGCATCACCTGGTCCCGGCCCACGCCCCGTCACAGGCCTGGCAGCGCGCAGCGGACACCTTCGCCGGTGAGCTCCTGGTGCCCGCCGACGGCGAGTCGATCGAGATCGGCGCCCAGCCCGGCGGTGCACCGCCCCGGTCCGCGCCCGACGCCCGCCTGCGCTGACGAGCGCCCCCAGGCCGGAACCCAGAATATATTCTCTATTGACCTATGCATATCCAGCGCATTAGTGTGCTGCATTGAGTGATATGCATTACTTTCCGCCCCGGGGCGGTCCCCCGGGGGATCGGCGTAGGGGCATCCGGCACCCCGCCCGGGGAGCCTGCCGACAAGGAGGCGACAGTGATCAACCGATTCGACCCTGAGCGAGAGGTCATCGTGGTGGGGGCCGGGCCGGTCGGCCTGACCGCGGCCCTGCTGCTGGCCGACGCCGGTGTGCGGACCACCGTGGTGGAGAAGGCCACCGCCCCCGGTGACCTGCCCCGTGCGATCAGCCTGCAGGACGAATCCTTCCGGGTGTTCGACCAGCTCGGGATCGCCGACGCCCTCAAGGCCGAGTCCCTCCTGGACACCGGCAGCCGGTACTTCGGGCTCGGTGAGCAGCTGCTGGCCGAGGCGCGTCCCGTGCCGTCCCGGCTCGGCCACCCGGCCAAGACGCAGTTCGACCAGCCGATCCTCGAACAACTGCTCTTCGACCGCGCCCTGGCCCACCCGGGCCTGGAGGTCCTGCTGGGCACCGAGGCTCTCCGGCTCTCCCAGGACGCCGACGGCGTCACCCTCGAGGTGGACTCCCCCGAGGGGGCCCGCACCCTGACCGCCCGTTGGCTCATCGGTGCCGACGGCGGCCGCAGCTTCACCCGCTCCGCCCTGGGCATCGAGCTGATGGGCTCCACGCAGCCGCAGCGCTGGATCGTCATCGACCTGCTCAACGAGCCCGTCCAGCGTGACCCGTTCGCCGAGTTCCACTGCGACGGCGAGCGCCCGTACGTCCTCGTGCCGGGCATCAACGGCCGGCTCCGGCTGGAGTTCATGCTCTTCGACCACGAGGACGGGGACGAGATGACCTCCCCGGACGTGATCCGGGAGCTGCTCCGCCCGTTCCGTCCCTCGCTGGACCCCGCCGATGTCCGCCGGGCGGCCGTGTACGTCGCCCACCAGCGGGTCGCACGGTCCTACCGCTCCGGCAGGGCCTTCCTGGCCGGCGACGCGGCGCACCTGATGCCCCCCTTCGCCGGACAGGGCCTCAACGCCGGCATCCGCGACGCCTCCAACATCGCCTGGAAGCTCATCGAGGCGGTCCGGGGCGGCGCCACGGAGAGGCTCCTCGACACCTACGAGACCGAGCGCCGGGCCCACGGGGCCAAGATGATGACGCTCTCGCGCCGCATCGGCGCCGTCGTCATGGCCACGCACCCCCTCGCCACCCGGGCCCGGGACCTCACCGTGCAGCTGCTGCGCAAGGCCCCGGCCGTCCACGCCTACCTCGCCAACATGCGCTTCGTCACCCCGCCGGACTACTCCGAGGGCCTCGCGGTCCGGCCCGACGCGCGGTCGGCGCACCTGCCGGGGGTGACCGTGGGGCGGGCCCTGGGCCAGCCCACGGTCACCCCCGTCATGGGCGTCCTCCCTGCCGACGGCTCCCCCGGCACCGCCGATCGGGCCGCGGGCCTCGACGCCTTCCTCGGCCGGGGCTGGTCGGTGATCGGCCTGGGCGCCGACCCGGTGGGGCTGGACCCGTACTTCACCGCGATCGGCGCCACCCTGGTCCGTCTCGACTCCCCGCACGGCCCCGCGGCCGCGGTACAGCCGGGCGGGGCCGGCGTCGTCCACGTCCGGGAGGAGCGCGAGACCCTCACCGCGGGGCTGCCCGCGGAACCGGTGTTCGTGGTGGTCCGGCCGGACCACTACGTGGCCGCCGTGTTCACCCCCGGTGACCAGGACCGCGTGGTGCAGGAGCTGCGCACCCACCTCGATGACCGCGTCCGCGCGGCCCGTCAGCCGACCGCCTGAGCGGTTCCCCCGCCCCAGGCCCCGAACCACGTTCCCAGGAGGACCCATGACCGTCATCAGCACCCCGCCGACAGCACAGCCGACGAACGGCGACCTGTACTGGGTCGGGCACTACCCCTCGATCACCGAGGACGACGAGACGCTGCGCCAGATGGTCGCCGGCGCCGAGGCCCCGGTCCTGCTGGCCGCCGTGGCCACCGCCCTGCGGGACACCTCCCTGCTGCTGCCGGAGCTCTCCCCGCCGCTGCCGCCGATGGGGACCGCGCTGCAGCCCCACGGCGGACTGACCGCCGAGCAGGTGGCCCGCGCCCAGGACCTCGCCCTCGAGGGACTGCGCCGGCTGCGGGACGAGGGCCCGGAGCCGGTGGAGCAGCTCACCGCCGAGCAGGCCGACACCGTCCTGACCTGGTTCACCGGCGGCCGTGCCGCCCGGGATCCGAACTGGATGGGCCAGATGAAGCATGAGTTCGCGCTGGCGCCGGACCGCAACGGTTCCCCGGACTGGCACTACGACGACTACCGCGCGGACGCGGACAGCGCGGACATGGAGGAGTTCGAGACCCTGATCGTGGGCGCGGGGATCTCCGGGATCGCCGCCGCCTACCGCCTCCAGGAGGCCGGGCTGCCCTACAGCTGGATCGAGGCCTCCCACCGCGTGGGCGGCACCTGGTGGAAGAACCACTACCCCGGCGTGCGCCTGGACACCCCCACCTACGGCTACAGCTTCTCCTTCGCCCAGCGCGTGGACTGGCCGCACCAGTTCGCGCAGGGCCATGAGGTCCTGGACTACCTGGAGACCGTGGCCGAGAAGGCCGGGTTCACCGAGCAGATCGAGCTGAACACCTCGCTCGTGCGCGCCGTGTGGGACGAGGAGTCGGCCACCTGGCTGGCCACCACCCGCGCCACCGACGGCCGGGAGCAGACCCGCCGCTACAACGCGATCATGACCGGGGTGGGCCAATTGGACCACCCGCACGTCCCCGAGTGGCCGGGCCAGGACTCCTTCCGCGGGGCGCAGATGCACTCCCAGGAGTGGGACCACTCCGTGGACCTGCGGGGCAAGCGGGTCGCCGTGATCGGCACGGGCGCCAGCGCCTACCAGATCGTGCCCGCGATCGCCGATGACGTGGAGCAGTTGTACCTGTTCCAGCGCAGCGCCCCCTGGATGCTGCCGGCCCCGACGTACCACGACCCGATGTCCGAGACCGCCGACTGGCTGCACGCCAAGGTGCCCTGCTACGGCCAGCTGTTCCGCCTGTGGGTGACCGCCGGCGGTGTCGAGGGCCGCCTGCACATCGCCACTGCGGAGGAAGGCTGGGAGGGTGCACCGCTGAGCGTCTCCCGGGCCAACGAGGAGTTCCGCCAGGCCATCATCCGGCGCATGGAGGAGCAGTACGAGGGCCGTCCGGACCTGCTGGAGAAGGCCATCCCCCACTACCCGCCGTCGGCCAAGCGCATGCTGCGCGACAACGGCGTCTGGGCGGCCGCGCTGAAGTCCCCGCAGACCGAGGTGATCTCCGAGGGCCTGGAGTCCTTCACCCCGCACGGCCTGGTGACCGGGGACGGCCGCGAGCTGGACGTGGACGTGGTCATCTACGCCACCGGCTTCCGGCCCTCCGACTACCTCGACCCGATCGAGATCGTCGGCCGCGGCGGCGTGGAGATCCACGACTACTGGGGCGGTGACGCCAAGGCCTTCGCCGGCATCACCGTGCCGAACTTCCCCAACTTCTTCATGCTGATGGGCCCCAACACGGGTGGCGTGGTGGCCGGCGGCCTGCACTTCATGATCGAGCGCGCCGCCGAGTACACGGTGGAGGCCATCCACCAACTGCTCGAGCGCAAGGTCCGTGCACTGGACCTGAAGCAGGAGGCCCTGGACCGGCACATCTCCTGGGTGGACGCCGAGAACTCCCGGATGACCTGGGGACAGTCCTACGTGAAGACCTGGTACAAGAACCGCTTCAACCGCGTCTCCCAGGTGTGGCCCTTCCAGACCACCGAGTACTGGGGGATCACCGAAGGCGTGGCTGCGGACGACTACGACTTCCTGCCGTGACGGGACTCCTCGCGGACCCGGTCACCGGACTGGACGCCGTCTTCCGGTATGCCCGCCAGGCGGACCCCGCCGACCGCTTCTCCGAGCCGGTGCCGGTGCGCAGGAGCGAGGAGGCTGCCGGCTCCGCAGAATCCGCCGCCGCCTTCCCCCAGGTGCCCGGCACCCTGAACGCACTGCTCGGCGGCGCGAACGGCGAGCTGCGCCAGTCCGAGCAGGCGTTCCAGCTGCGCGTGCAGGCCCCCGACGGCGCCCGGGGACTTCCCGTGGTCGTGTTCATCCCGGGCGGTGGGTTCCTCTCCGGCACCGGCAACGCACGGTGGTTCACCTCCCCCGCCCTGGTGCAGGACGGGCAGTCCGTCCTGGTCACCGTGAACTACCGGATCGGCGCCCTGGGCCACCTGGGCCCGCGCGGCGACGCCCACGAGTCCCAACGTCCCTTGCGTGACCTGATGGAGGCTCTGCACTGGGTCCGGGACGAGATCGCCGCCCTCGGTGGGGACCCGGGCAATGTCACCCTCGCCGGGGACTCCGCCGGCGCCTGGTACGCCTACGCGCTGGCCACCGACCGCCGGACCGCCGGGTTGTTCCGCCGGCTCGCGCTCATCAGCCTGCCGTGGGAGCCCCCGCTCAGCCCCGAGGCCCTGGGCGACCGGTGGGCGCTCATGGCGGCATCACTCGCCGACTCTGGTGGGTTGTCCCGGGCTCCGATCGACGCCCTGCTGGGCGCCCAGACGGACCTGGCCCGCGCCTACTCCGGCCGCGGCATGGCCCTCATGCCCGCGGCCGGCGGCGCGGTCACCCCGGACCTGCACGACTACGCGGCCTCCACGGCCCGCCTGCACGTCGAGTCCCTGCTGCTGTCCACCTCGGAAGAGGCCACCGCGTTCCTGCGGCCCGCCCCGGAGGCGGCCTTCCCACCGGAGGCCGTGGACGGCTTCCTGCGCGCCCACTTCCAGGACCCGTCCGCCGTCGCCACCTGGATCGACCGCAAGCGTCCCGGGGCCACCGGCAAGGAGCGCATGGCCGAGGCGATGACCCTGCACCAGTTCCGCCTGGCACACCTGGAACTGGCCGAGGCCGCCACCGTCACCGGCCTGGACGTGCACGTCGGCGGGTTCTCCGTGCAGAGCACGCTGCCGGGCGCCGGCAGCCCGCACTGCATGCCCCTGCCCTTCCTCTTCGGCGAGCGGGACGCCTGGGCGGACGCTCCCATGCTCGAGGGCCTGTCCCAGGAACTCTTCGATGCCACCGCGGCCGGCCTGCAGGAATGGTTCCTCGGCTTCGTCCGTGACGGGCGTCCGCGTGCCGGCGGCCACCAGCTGCCGGCCTTCATCCCGGACCGTCCCCAGCGCCTGGAGTTCACCGAGGCGGACCCGGTCCTGCAGGTCCCGGCGGAAGCGGGTCTGGTCGCCCGGCGCTGAAGGGCTGAGGTCTTCCGCCAGCCCGACGACGGGCATCCGGAGATGAGGCACACGAGGAGGGCGGGGCCGCTGCGGCCCCGCCCTCCTCGTTTAATGCTCGCGATGCGCAGTTCCCCGAGCGTCAGGGCACCATGAGCGCCACGAGGGGTGCCACGCCGGGCAGGTCCTGGAAGGACGCCACCTCGGTGGCGACCCGCTCGGCCCGTTCGGCGCTCAGCCGGCCGGAGAAGGCCGCGTTGAGCCGGTACTTGTCCAGGATCTGCTCCTGGGTCAGGGGCGCATGGTGGACGTCCCCGAGCGGGGAGTCCACGCGCTGGCGGAGCGCGGATCCGTCGGACAACCGGACCTCCACTTCCGCGGTGAGCACCTCGCCGTCGTCGAGGGTCCCCCGGATCTCGATGCGGTCCAGGAGCCGCTGGACGCGGGGATCAGCCATCGCCTCCGGGGCCAGGTGCTCGGGCCGGACGGTGCCGTAGGCGAGCGCCGCGGCCGCGGTGTAGTGGATGCTGAAGGCGGCGGACACCTCCGGGCAGTCGCCCGGGTCGAACCTCTGCCCCACGAATCCCGCCGCCGTGCGGGGGGTGACGTGGACGATGACACGGTCGATCTGATCGGCGCGCACGCGGCGGTCCCGCAGCAGCCGGGTGCAGGCGTCCAGGGACGGCTGGGCCGCGCGGCAGCATGACCACGGCTTGATCACCGCGTCGGCATAGAACTCCTCACCCAGCCGCTCGAGCATCACCTCCGGGTCGGGGTC
>JAPFFX010000375.1 GCA_026645375.1 Citricoccus sp. WCRC_4
GTGGACGGCCGGGCTCGCCCGCACGGTCGAGTGGTTCCGCGACGAGACCGACGTCCCCCGCACCGAGCCCGCCGGCCGGGCCGGCTGACCGCCCGGGGCGCTGCGGCCCCGGAAGACCGTCCGGCCGGGGGAGGCCCGGTCCGTGCTCCCCGACGTGCGGCGGCTGCCGCCCGAACCCGTGACGCTCGCCACAGGACGGTGGCGACCCTTGCCCGCGTACCCCAGGGGGGTATATACCTGAGGGCAGGAGGGGGATTTCCCCGCCGCACCCGATCGCTCCCCAGGAGATCCTCGTGACCGAGCAGACCGACACCACCCGCCGCCAGCTGCCCCTCGCCTCCGCCGCGGCGAGCGGCTGCGCCTGCTGCGCCCCGGCGACCCCCAGCACGGACGGCGCCACCGCGCAGGTGGCACCGTCCGCCCCGGCCCCCGCGGCGACCTACCGGGTGGAGGGCATGACGTGCGGCCACTGCGCCGGGCGGGTCACGGACGCGATCACCGCCCTCGACGGCGTTGCCGACGTGCGCGTGGACCTCGCGGCCGGCGGCACCTCCGACGTCGTCGTGACCGGTCCCGCCGACGCGCGAGCCGTGCGGAACGCCGTCGAGCAGGCCGGCTACACCGTCGTCTCCTGACGAGCCGGCGAGCAGCGGCATCGCCGGCCGGCCCGGACCCGGTCTCCCGGGACACGGCCGTGCGCCGTCGTCCCAGTACACCCCCAACGACAGCGGAAGGACCTCACTCATGAGGGACGGCGGCATGGGCGGCATGGGCTGGATGTGGATCTTCTGGCTCCTCCTGATCGTGGGGACCGCGGTCCTCGTGTTCGCCGTCGTGAAGGCGCTCACCGGCCGCGCGGACAGCGGGACCCGGCGGGGCGGCTCCGCCGCCTCGCCGACGGGCGCGGGTCCGTCCCGGGCCCGGGAGATCCTCGAGGAGCGCTACGCCCGCGGGGAGATCAGCACGGAGGAGTACCGAGAACGGCGCCGGGCCCTGGAGGACGACCGGTGAGCCCGCTGACCCGCCGGCAGCTGCTGGCCCTGGGCGCGGCCGGGGCGGGTGCCGCCGCGGCCGGCGGGGCCGGGCTGTGGTGGACCGGCGGCGACGGTCCTCTTGCCGGGGGCGGGCGCGAGCTGGTGCAGCCCGAGGTGCTCACCGGCCGGGACGGGATCCTGGACGTCACCCTCGACGCCTCCCCGGCCTCCGTGCAGGTGGGCGGCCGGCGCGCCGAGTTGCAGGCCTTCAACGGCTCCCTCCCCGGTCCCACCCTGCGCGTGCGGCCCGGGGACACGATCCGGGCGACGATGACCAACGGACTGGGCATCCCGACGAACCTGCACGTCCACGGCCTGCACGTCTCCCCGCAGGGCAACGGCGACAACCCGTTCGTGAGCATCGCCCCCGGTGAGTCCTTCGACTACGAGTTCGTCCTGCCCGCCGACCACCCTCCGGGTACGTACTGGTACCACCCGCACCGGCACGGCCACGTCGCCGACCAGGTGGCGGCCGGGCTCTACGGTGCCATCGTCGTCGAGGACCCCGACTCCGTGCCGGTGTCCCGGGAACGGGTGCTGGTCGTCTCCGATCTCACCCTGGACGGCTCCGGCAACCTCGCCGAGGTCTCCCCGATGGAGCAGATGATGGGCCGGGAGGGCGAGACGGTGCTGGTCAACGGCCAGGTCCGGCCCAGGGCCACGGCGGCACCGGGGGAGCGGGAGCTGTGGCGGGTCGTCAACGCCTGCCCCTCCCGCTACCTGCGCCTGAGCCTGGACGGGCAGGATCTGCGGCTGTTCGGCCGCGACGTCGGCCGCCTGCCCGCACCGGTCGGCGTCACGGAGGTGGTCCTGGCCCCCGGCAACCGGGTGGAGCTGCTCGTGGACACGCGCGAGGGCACCTCCACCCTGGTCGCCGCCCCTGTGGACCGCGGGGGCATGGACGGCATGATGGGCGGCACCGTGCCCGGGGACGGCCCGGGCAACGACGAGCCGATCGAACTGCTCACCCTCGGGGTCACCGGCGCACCGGCCGGGGAGGTGGGCCCCGTGCCCGCAGGCCCGCCGCTGCGGGACCTGCGCTCCGCGCCGGTCGCGGCCCGGCGCACCCTGGACTTCGCCATGGGCATGGGCGGCCGAGGGGGCATGGGCGGCATGGGCGGGTCCGGATCGATGATGTCCTTCACGATCGACGGCCGGGCGTTCGACGGCGGGCGCACCGATCAGCACGTCCGGATCGGGACCGTGGAGGAGTGGGTCCTGACCAACTCCAGCCCCATGGACCACCCGATGCACCTGCACGTGTGGCCCATGCAGATCGTCGAGGACGGCGGGCGGGACCTCGGCGAGCCCGTCTGGCAGGACGTGGTCAACATTCCGGCCTTCGGCCGGGTGACCGTGCGGGTGGCCTTCGAGGACTTCGGCGGGCGCACCGTCTACCACTGCCACGTCCTCGACCACGAGGACCTCGGCATGATGGGCACTGTCGAGGCTCGTTGAGCCCGGTGGGACCGTGGTCCCGTCCGGCCACCCTGCCCGGAGAACACCTTTTCGTGGCGAGGACGCCAACACCGACAACGGAGGTCGAACATGGACGTGGTGCTGACGATCGCGGGAATCGCGGTCATCGTGGTGGGTCTGCTGGACATGTTCCACACCCTGCTGCACCCGAGCGGGCAGGGACGCCTGAGCCGGCTCGTGCTCACCGGGGTGTGGAAGATCTCGAAGGCGACCGGGCACCGGATGGGCTCGGCCGTGGGGCCGGCGGCGATGGTGGCCGTGATCGCCCTGTGGGTGGCCCTGCAGGGGGCGGGCTGGGCCCTGGTCTACTATCCGCACGTTCCCGACGGTTTCATGTACTCCTCGGGGGTGAACCCCGCCGAGCACGCCGACTTCGCCGAGGCCCTCTACGTCTCCTTCATGACGCTCTCGACCCTGGGCTACGGGGACGTCGTGGCCACCGACCCCTGGATCCGGATGGCCTCGCCCTTCGAGGCGCTGGCCGGCTTCGCCCTGCTCACCGCCGCGCTGACCTGGTTCACGCAGATCTACCCGCCGCTGTCGCGGCGCCGCGCCCTGGCCCTGGAGCTCAAGGGCCTGGCCGACGTCGGCTACGCCGAGGCGGTCCCCGAGATCGATCCGGCCGTTCTCACCCGCGTGCTGGACGCGGTGGCCGGCGAGGCGGACAAGGTCCGCATCGACTTCACCCAGCACACCGAGGGCTTCTACTTCCAGGAGAGCAACCCGGA
>JAPFFX010000116.1 GCA_026645375.1 Citricoccus sp. WCRC_4
GTGACGGCCGCGCCACCTCGAAGTGCATCGACGTCGAGTTCGAGGATCGAAGCGATCGCCGCACGGTGCTGGCCCTTCGCCGTCGTCGAGGATGACAGGTGCCCCGTGGGGCAGCGGTCAGTGGCCGCCTTCCTCGGCGGCCGGGGTCTCGTAGAGGTGGGCGCCGGGGCTCGCGTCCGCACCGCCGGGCACGAACGGGCGGTACTCCGGCAGGGTGCCGTCCAGGATGGCGACGTCGACCTGCTCGGTGACGGTCTCGGCCCCGCCGGTGACCTCCACGGTCGCATCGACCATGCCGCCGGGGAAGCCGCCCGAGCTCGGGATGACCTGCTCGTTGGCGGGGTCCTCGAGCTTCAGGGAGCCGCCGGCCGGGACGGAGAACAGGGTCTCGGTGCCGTCCACCGTGATGCTGACCTCGAGGTCCTCCCCGGAGGTGTCCGCCGCGATGGTGCCGATGTAGCGGGCCTCCGTGTCCGGGCCGCTGGTGATCAGGGCGATGTTGCGCAGCTCGGCATCGCCGACGTTGGCCACGATGCCGTCCGACGGGGCGTACTGCAGGGTGGTGGCCTGCTGGTTGATGGCGCTGCAGCCGGTGGCGCCCAGCAGGGCGACGGCAGCCAGTCCGGCCACGGCGGCATTGCGGGCAGTGGCCTTGCGGGCGGCGAGCTTCACGGTGGGATCTCCTCGGGTGCGGACAAAGTGCGCGGGGGTCATCACCGGTGCCGACGGGCACGGCAGATGACAGGGCGCGGTGCTGACACGAGACTACCGTACCGACCCCCTCCAGCCCCGCCGCGCGACGGTGCCGTGACGCGATGGGCCACGGTCGGCGAAAGGCGAATTGTGTCTGTTCTGGCCGCGGGTGCAAGCATCGACACGCGCTCTGAAAATGTGACGTGGTAAACTTTGCCGGAGTGAAAGGGGACCACTCACATGGTTTTTGAGGTCGGAGAAACTGTTGTTTACCCCCACCACGGTGCGGCCCGGATCGAAGAGATCAAGATGCGCACCGTCAAGGGTGAAGAGAAGATGTACCTCAAGCTGAAGGTGGCCCAGGGCGACCTGACGATCGAGGTGCCGGCGGAGAACGTTGACCTGGTCGGCGTGCGGGACATCGTGGACGGGGAAGGCCTCGAGGAGGTCTTCCGCGTGCTCCAGGCGGAGTTCACCGAGGAGCCCACCAACTGGTCGCGCCGCTACAAGGCCAATCTGGAGAAGCTGGCCTCCGGAGACGTCATCAAGGTGGCCGAGGTCGTGCGCGACCTGTGGCGCCGGGACCAGGACCGCGGACTGTCCGCCGGGGAGAAGCGCATGCTGGCCAAGGCCCGTCAGGTGCTCGTCTCGGAGCTCGCGCTGGCCAAGAAGACCTCCGAGGACGAGGCCGCCGAGCTGCTGGACGAGACCCTCGCTGCCTGAGGGCACCCCCGCCGTCTGAGCGCCCGCGGCCTCTGCGCCGGGCCCGGTCAGGCCCGGATCGCCGTGCCGGTCCGGTCCGGCGTGCAAGCGGACTGAACCTAGACTGGCAGCATGCGTTCGACCCTGTTGATCGTGGCCGCCGGAAGCGGCTCCCGCCTGCAGGCCGGCCTGCACAAGGCGCTGGTGGACCTCGGTGACGGCCGCAGCCTGCTGCAGCACTGCCTGGACTCGGTGGCGCGGGCCGGTGATGCGGCCGCCCTCGACCTGGCCGGAATCGTGGTGGTCGTGCCTCCCGATCCCGTGGCCGCCGAACCGCTGGAACAGGTGTGCGGGGACTTCGCCGCCCGGACCGGGCTGACCGTGGACACCGTGCCGGGTGGAGCTGAGCGCGCCGACTCGGTGCGCGCCGGACTCGCGGCGGTCCGCGCCGGCGCCGTGGCGGACAGCACGGCCGGCCCGTTCGGCCGCCACGCGGTCCTCGTCCACGACGCCGCCCGGCCGTTCGTCCCCCCGGCGGTGTTCCGCGCGGTGACAGCTGCGCTGGAAGCCGGTGCGGCCGCCGTCGTGCCGGGCCTGCCGGTGGTGGACACCATCAAGACCGTCTCCGTGCCGGGCGTCCCCGGAGAACAGGCCGCACCGGACGCCGAAGAGAGGTCCGGCCTGGACCATGAACCGGAATGGGTGACCGGGACGCCGTCGCGGTCGACGCTGCGCGCCGTCCAGACACCCCAGGGATTCGACCTGACCGCCCTGGAGGCGGCGCACCGTGCGGCCGCCGGCGGTCCGGTGCTGACCGATGACGCGATGGTCATGGAGGCGGCCGGCCACCGGGTCGCCGTGGTGTCCGGTGACCCGCTGGGCTTCAAGGTGACCACGCCCCTGGACCTGGTGCTGGCCAGGGCCCTGCTGCAGGAGGACCGATGACCGACCGACAGCCCCCGATCCTGCCCCGTACCGGGATCGGGACCGACGTCCACGCCTTCGCCCCGGAAGGCGCGGACCGCCCGCTGTGGGTGGCTGGCCTGCACTGGCCCGGCGAGCCCGGGCTGTCCGGACACTCGGACGGGGACGTGGTCGCCCACGCGCTCTGCGATGCCCTGTTCACCGCCGCCGGGATCGGCGACCTGGGGCAGCACTTCGGGACCTCGCGCCCGGAGTGGTCCGGTGCTGCCGGGACCACGCTGCTCGCCGAGGCGTCACGACTGGTCCGGGAGGCCGGCTTCGGGATCGGCAACGCGGCCGTCCAGCTGATCGGCAATCGGCCCAAGGTCGGCACCCGCCGCGCCGAGGCCGAACGGGTGCTGTCCGAGGCGGCCGGTGCGCCCGTGTCGGTCTCCGGCACCACCACGGATGCACTCGGGTTCACCGGTCGCGGGGAGGGACTGGCCGCGGTGGCCACCGCGCTGGTCTACCCGCTGGACTAGAGTTTCACCGTGGCACAACGCTTCTATGACACCAGGACCGCGACGGTACGGGACTTCGTCCCCCTGACCGAGGGCGAGGTCTCCCTCTACTACTGCGGTGCCACCGTGCAGGGCATGCCCCACGTGGGCCACGTGCGCTCGGCGATCGTCTTCGACATCCTGGTCCGCTGGCTCGAGCACACCGGGCTGAAGGTCACGTCCGTCCGTAATGTCACGGACATCGACGACAAGATCCTGGAGAAGTCCGCCGCCTCCTACGCGCCGGACTTCGAGGAGGATGAGCTGTACCCGGCCGAGGAGCCGTGGTTCGCCCTCGCCTACCGCTTCGAGCAGGAGTTCGCCCGGGCCTACGCCACGCTCGGCGTCCGCCGGCCCACCTACGAGCCCCGGGCCACCGGGCACATCCCCGAGATGTTCGCCCTCATCCAGCGCCTCGTCGACGCCGGCCACGCCTACCCCGCCACCGACGGTTCCGGGGACGTCTACTTCGACGTGCGCTCCTGGCCCGCCTACGGCGAGCTCACCCGCCAGCGGGTGGAGGACATGCAGGACGCGCCCGACGCCGACCCGCGCGGCAAGCGCGATCCCCGCGATTTCGCGTTGTGGAAGGGTGCCAAGGACTCCGACCCCCGGACGGCGACCTGGCAGTCACCGTGGGGGCGCGGCCGGCCGGGCTGGCACCTGGAGTGCTCGGCGATGGCGACCAAGTACCTGGGGTCGCGGTTCGACATCCACGGCGGGGGACTGGACCTGCGCTTCCCGCACCACGAGAACGAGCTGGCCCAGTCGGCCGCCGCCGGGGACGGGTTCGCCGACTTCTGGCTGCACAACGGCATGGTCACCTACGAGGGCGAGAAGATGTCCAAGTCGGTGGGCAACACGATCTCCCCGGAGGAGATGCTCTCCCTGGCCCGGCCCAAGGCCGTCCGGTACTTCCTGGGCCAGGCCCACTACCGGTCCCCGCTGGACTACCGCCCGACGTCCCTGCAGGAGGCCGAATCCGCGGTCGAGCGGATCGAGGCCTTCCTGGACCGCGGCGCCGACGTGGTGGCCGACGCCCAGCTGCAGCGCGAGGAGGCCGCGGCGGCCGGGGGCGGACAGGCCGTGGAGGCCGTCTACGTGGCCGCCTTCAGCAGCGTGCCGCCGGCCTTCCGCGCCGCCATGGAGGACGACCTCAACGTCCCGCAGGCCCTGGCCGTCCTGCACGACTCCGTCCGGGCCGGCAACACGGCGCTGGCCGCCGGCGACGTGGCGGCCGTCGAGGAGCACTACGCGGACGTCCAGTCCATGGTGGAGGTCCTGGGCCTCGACGACGTCCCCGAGCCGGACGCCGGGACCGACCCGGCTGCGCAGCACGCCCTCGACACGCTCATCCGCGCCCAGCTGGACGCCCGGGCCGCGGCCCGGGCCGCCAAGGACTGGACCACCGCGGACGCCATCCGGGACGCCCTGGCCGCGGCCGGCGTCGTGGTCGAGGACTCCGCGGACGGCGCCCGCTGGTCCCTGCAGTAGGGGCCGGCCCCGGTGGTGCGGGGCCGTAGACTGGGGCAGTCCCCTCCGTCGCCAGAAAGGCACCACCGACATGGCCGCAGCACCACGCTCCGGATCCTCCCGCGGCAACAGCGGGAAGAAGGGCCCCCTGAAGGGCACCGGTGGACACGGCCGCAAGGCGCTGGAGGGCAAGGGCCCCACGCCCAAGGCCGAGGACCGCGTCTACCACAAGGCCCACCGGACCAAGCAGCTGGCCGAGCGCTCCTCCGCCAAGCGCGGAGGGACGCGCAACACCCGCTCCCGCCACGGCGACGAGACCGTCGCCGGGCGGAACTCCGTGGTCGAGGCCCTGCGCGCCTCCATCCCCGCCAAGGCGCTGCACGTGGCCACCCGGGTGGAGATGGACGAGCGGGTCCGGGAGGCCCTCAAGCTCGCCGCGGAGCGTGGCGTGCCGGTGCTGGAGAACAGCAAGGCCGAACTGGACCGGATGACGGACGACGCCATCCACCAGGGCCTCGTCCTGCAGGTGCCGCCCTACGAGTACGCCGATGCGCTCAGCCTCGCCCGGCAGGCCGTGCAGAAGTGGGAGAAGGGCTACCAGGCCGCGCCGCCGCTGCTCATCGCCCTGGACGGGATCACGGATCCGCGGAACCTGGGTGCCATCATCCGTTCCGCCTCCGCGTTCTCCGCGGACGGCGTCGTGGTGCCCTCCCGCCGGTCGGTGGGCGTGACCGCCACGGCCTGGAAGACCTCGGCCGGTGCCGCGGTGCGCGTTCCCGTGGCGCAGGCGGGCAACCTCAACACCGCCCTGCAGGAGTTCAAGAAGCTGGGCATCTTCGTCCTGGGCCTCGACGGCGGCGGCGACCAGTCCCTGCCCGGCCTGCCGCTGGCCACGGAACCGGTGTGCCTGGTGGTCGGTTCGGAGGGCAAGGGCCTGTCCCGACTGGTCCGGGAGAACTGCGACCAGATCGTCTCCATCCCGATCGCCTCGGACATGGAGTCCCTCAACGCCTCGATGGCCGTGGGCATCTCGCTGTACGAGATCGCCGTCCAGCGGTCCGGGGAGCGGTCGGCTGCTGAGGGGGCGGTCCAGGAGGAAACCTCCTGATGCCCATGACCTCGCGGCCCAGCGGGGGCGTCCCGGCCGAGCTGCACGGCGTCAGCGGCCATCGTTCCCGGGCGTTCCCGCTGGGCGTCGCCGACTCGGTGCCCGGAGTGGTGGACGTCCCCGGGGCGGTCAACGTGGCCGTGTATGCGCCCGGCCAGTCCGCGATGGACATCGTCTTCACCGATCCGGACTTCCCGCCGGACGCCGTGCCCACCTCGGCCGACGTGCGTCGTGCGCCCCTGTACGACGTCACGGACCACGTCCACCACGGGACGGTGCGCGGGCTGGGACATGGAAGTCTCTACGCCTTCGTCGCCCGTGACCGGCGCCTTCCCGGGGTCTGGAAGGTCCGCAGGCGGTCCTCCGGCAAGGTGCGCGCCCTGCCGCAGCTGCTGATCGACCCGTACGGGGACGCCGTCGTGGAGCGCGACGGCCGGTACTGGTCGGTGCGGGTACACCCGGACTTCGACTGGGGTGGTGTCCAGAAGCCGCACGTGCCCATGCGGGACACGGTTGTGTACGAGGCCCACGTCATCGGCCAGACCAAGCGGCACCCCGGGATCCCGGAGGAACTGCGGGGGACCTACGCCGGACTGGCCCACCCCGTGATGGTGGAGTACCTGAAGGACCTGGGGGTCACCGCCGTCGAACTGTTGCCGATCCACCACCATCGGGACGAGTCCCACCTCGAGCGCCTGGGCCTGGAGAACTACTGGGGGTACAACACCGTCAGCTTCTTCGGCCCGCACCCCGGTTACGCGACCGCCGCCGCCCAGGCGGCCGGACCGAAGGCCGTGCAGGACGAGGTCAAGGGCATGGTCAAGCTGTTGCACGCGGCCGGGATCGAGGTGGTCCTGGACGTCGTCTACAACCACACCGCGGAGGAGGGGCCCGGTGGCCCGGTCTTCTGCTGGCGTGGACTGGGGGAGCAGCACTACTACCGTCATGACGCCATGGGCCGCTACCTGGACACCACCGGCTGCGGAAACTCGCTGAACTTCAATGACCCCCAGGTGGTCCGGATGACCCTGGACTCGTTACGGCGCTGGGTGAGCGACTTCCAGGTGGACGGCTTCCGTTTCGACCTCGCCGTGACGATGTGCCGGAACGGCGCCCACCACTTCACCAGCCACCACCCGTTCCTCGTGGCCGCCCAGGCGGACCCCGTGCTGGCGGGGACCAAGCTGATCGCCGAGCCCTGGGACGTGGGCATCGGCGGGTGGCAGACCGGCAACTTCCCCCTCGGCTGGGCGGACTGGAACGACCGCTTCCGCGACGTGGTGCGGGACTTCTGGGTGGCCGACCGCGGTGCCATGGAGCACGGCGGCGCCGGGGGGTCCACCGCCCGGCTCGCCGACTGCCTGGCCGGCTCCGCCGCCCTGTTCGCCGGGTCCGGACGCTCCGCCCTGGCCTCGGTGAACATCGTCACCACACACGACGGTTTCACCCTGCGGGACCTGGTCTCCTACAACGAGAAGCACAACGAGGCCAACGGGGAGGACAACCGGGACGGCAACTCGCACAACCGGTCCTACAACCACGGGGTGGAGGGGCCGACCGATGACGAGGACATCCGCGACTCCCGGTTCCAGACGGCCCGGAACCTGATGGCCACCCTCATGCTCTCCCTCGGGGTCCCCCTGATCACCGCCGGTGACGAGATCGGCAGGACCCAGCGGGGGAACAACAACGCCTACTGCCAGAACAACGAGATCTCCTGGACCGACTGGGACCTCGGCGAGCGCCAGCAGCGCATGCTGTCCACCACGCGCCGGCTGATCGCGATCCGCAAGGAGTTCCTGGCCGGGCAGCCCTACACCTACCCCGCCAGCGACCCGGGGTACCTGATGTGGTTCAACGCCCAGGGCATGCCGATGGCCCAGGACGAGTGGTCGGACCCGTCCCACCGCCTGCTGCAGTTGCTCGTCGGGGTCCCCGGAGGGCTGAGCAAGGGGCTGATCGTCTTCAACGGCGGACTGTCCAAGTCCTGGTTCCACCTGCCCACCCCGGACGAGCTCCGGGGCATCACGGACCCCACCGGAGCGGACCTGCAGACGTTCACCCTGCAACTGTCCACGTCCCACTACGGTGACCTGCGCCGCGGCGCCCTGTTCTCCCCGGGGGAGAAGGACATGATCGAGGGCAACTCGATCTCGGTCTACTCCGTCTGACCGGCCGCCTGCGGCTATCCCACACCGCTCCGGAGGCCGAGAGATGGCGCAGATCCGGGGGAATCACCGGATCCAGGTCATCCGTCGACCTCCGGATGCCAGGAGGACAGGTGGTCAGCCCGCGTTGACCACCAGGGCCATCTCCGCCGGGGACGCCAGCAGCTCGTGCTGCGGGAGCACGCGTACCGAGTAGCCGAAGGCGCCGGAACGGTCGATCACGAGCGAACCGGTGAACTGCCAGCGGCCATTGCCCAGGTCCTCGGCCGGGGCCAGTTCCAGGGTGGCCGTGTCCAGGAGCCGGTCCTCCTCCAGGCTGCCGGCGGGGGTGGCGGAGACCCGGCCGTACACGGCCTGGACGCAGACGTCGGCCGGCTGCAGGTCGCCCAGGCTGACGTACGCGGAGACCTGCAGCTCGTCGCCGATCTGCGGTTCGTCGCTCACGCCCAGGGAGTCCACGTGCTCCACGGTCACCTGGCCGAAGGCGGCGCGGACCCGGGTCTTCCAGGCCGCGAGTTCGCGGGCCTTGGCGTAGTCGTCGGCGTCCATGGTCCGACCGGCGGCGGCAGCCGGGCGATAGAGCTCATTGACGTAGTCCTGCACCATCCGGTCGGCGGACATCGCCGGGCCCAGGGTGGCCATGGTGTGCTTGACCATCGCCAGCCACTGGTGCGGGATGCCGTCCTGGGAGGCCTGGGACGGCCCGGCCGCGCCGGCCTGGTCGGAGTCCTCCGCGGCGTAGAACCGGGGCACCAGCTGGGTCTCGAGCAGGTGGTAGAGGGCGGCCGCCTCGACGTCGTCCCGCTCCTCGGCACTGGCGGCGGAGGAGGCGGAGGGGATGGCCCAGCCGTTCTCGCCGTCGTACATCTCGTCCCACCAGCCGTCCAGCACGGACAGGTTCAGCCCGCCGTTCATGGCCACCTTCATGCCGGAGGTCCCGCAGGCCTCGAGCGGGCGCAGCGGGTTGTTCAGCCACACGTCGCACCCGGGCATCAGGGTGGAGGCCATCTGGATGTCGTAATTCGGCAGGAACACGATCCGGTTGCGGACCTCCGGGTCGTCGGCGAACCGGACCATCTCCTGGATCATCAGCTTGCCCTGCTCGTCGGCCGGGTGCGACTTGCCGGCCACCACGAGCTGGATCGGGTGCTCGGGGTCCAGCAGCAGCCGCTTGAGCCGCTCCGGGTCGCGCAGCATCAGGGTCAGGCGCTTGTACGTGGGAACCCGCCGGGCGAAGCCGATGGTCATGACGTCCTCGTCCAGCACGCTCTCGGTCCAGGCCACCTCGGCCGTCGAGGCGCCGCGCTTGAGCCACGAGGACCGCAATCGGGCACGGACGTCCTGGATCAGGGCCCGGCGCAGCGTCCGGCGCATCTCCCAGAGCTCCTCGTCGGGGACCTCGAACACCCGCTCCCAGTCGTGACCGGCCACCGCGGAGGTGCCGAACAGCTCGATGGCCCGGTCCGAGACGGTGCTGGACACCCAGGTAGGGGCATGCACGCCGTTGGTGATCGACCCGATCGGCACCTCGTCGGCGTCGAAGCCCGGCCACAGGCCCTTGAACATCTCGCGCGAGACCACCCCGTGCAACCGGGCCACGCCATTGGCCCGCTGGCCCAGCCGCAGACCCATGACGGCCATGTTGTGCACCTCGTGGTCGCCGCCCTCGTAGTCCTCGGCGCCGAGGGCCATGACCCGCTCCACCGGGACATTCGGGGCCAGGCCGGCACGGAAGAACTGCTCCACGAGGCGCCGGTCGAAGCGGTCGATGCCGGCGGGCACGGGGGTGTGGGTGGTGAACACGGTGGACGCCCGCACGGAGGACAGTGCGGCCTCCCAGTCCAGCCCGGCGGCCATCAGCTCCTCGATCCGCTCGATGCCCTGGAACCCGGCGTGGCCCTCGTTCGTGTGGTAGACGCTGGGGGCGTCCGTGCCCGTCAGCCGGCAGTACAGCCGCAGCGCCCTGACCCCGCCCATGCCCAGCAGCAACTCCTGCTGGAGGCGCTGGTCACCGCCGCCTCCGTACAGGCGGTCGGTGATGGAGCGGGCGGTGTCGTCGTTGGCCGGGACGTTGGAGTCCAGCAACAGCAGCGGGACGCGCCCGACGTCGGCCCGCCACACCTGGGCGTGCAGGGTGCGGTTCCCGGGGATCGGCAGGGACACCAGCGCGGGGGAGCCGTCCTGTTCCTTGAGCAGCGTCAGCGGCAGGTTGTCCGGGTCCAGCACCGGGTAGGTCTCCTGCTGCCAGGCATCGCGGGAGAGGGACTGCTTGAAGTACCCGGACTGGTAGAGCAGCCCGACGCCGATGACCGGCACGCCGAGGTCGGAGGCGGACTTCAGGTGATCGCCGGCCAGGATGCCCAGGCCGCCGGAGTACTGGGGCAGCACGGCGGTGATGCCGAACTCCGGGGAGAAGTACGCGATCGGCCGGGGCGCGGGCTCCACGCCGGAGACCTCGTGCTGGAACCACCGGTCCTCGGACAGGTAGCGGTCGAGGTCCCGGGTGGCCGCGGCCACCCGCTGCACGATCGACTCGTCGGCGGCGAGCTCGGTGAGCCGGGACCGGTCGAAGGAGCCCAGCAGGGCCACGGGGTCCTGGTTCAGCTCGTACCAGGCCTCCGGGTCGAGGTCGCGGAACAGGGCCTTGGTCTGCGGATGCCAGGACCACCGCAGATTGGTGGCCAGGCGGCTCAGCCCCGCGATGGACTCAGGCAGGTGGGTGCGAACGGTAAACCGACGGATAGCCTTCACAGGCCCCCATTATCCACGGTCCGACGGCCCGTTCCGGGCACCGGGTGAACCCCGGCCGACGCCGGGTTGACCACCGGTTGAATCCTCTGGCCGCGGGTCTCGCGGGCACGTCATGTGCGGTCGACGCGGGATATGCCGTTGGCCACCCGAGCATCGCACCGGTAACGTCGACCGCGTGGGAGCTTCCAGGAATGCCATCACTGCCCCGATGTTCCGCTCCGAGGTCAGGGTCGGCCGCATCCCCGTCACGGGTGTGCAGCCGGTCGTCGACTGCGGCGACCACCCGGCCAAGGCCGTGGTGGGAGAGGACATCCCCGTGCGCGCCACCGTGTTCCGCGAGGGACACGACCGGCTCGGGGCCACGGCCGTGCTCTACGGACCCTCCGGGTCCGAGGTGCACCGCGTGCGCATGACCGAGGGAGCCCCCGGACTGGACGAGTACCGGGCCGTCCTGCGCCCGGTCGACATCGGTCCGCACACCTTCGTCATCGAGGGCTGGTCCGACCCGGTCGCCACGTGGCAGCATGCCGCGACCGTGAAGATCGCGGCGGGGATCGACGTCGAGCTGATGCTGGCCGAGGGCGGGGCCCTGTTCCGCCGGGCGGCCGACGACCCGGACCGGTCCGAGGCGGACCGCGCCATCCTGGCCCGCGCGGTGCGCGGCCTCGAGGACACCACGCGCGACGTGGCCGAACGGCTCGCCGCGGCCGATGACCCGGACCTGGCGGGAGTCCTGGCCGCCCGCCCGATCCGCGAGTTCGTCTCGCCCTCGACCGAGTATCCCCTGGACGTGCAGCGCGCGCTGGCCAGCCGCGGCGCCTGGTACGAGTTCTTCCCCCGGTCCGAGGGCGCGGTCTACGACCCGGAATCGGCAACCTGGACCTCGGGCAATTTCACGACGGCGGCCGAGCGGCTCCCGGCGATCGCCCGGATGGGCTTCGACGTCGTCTACCTGCCACCGATCCACCCGATCGGCCGCGCCCACCGCAAGGGACCCAACAACACCCTCACGGCCGGGCCGCAGGACCCCGGCTCGCCGTGGGCTATCGGCTCGGAGGACGGCGGCCACGACGCGATCCACCCCGAGCTCGGCACGGCGCAGGACTTCGGCCGCTTCGTCGCCCGTGCGGGGGAACTGGGCATGGAGGTCGCGCTGGACCTGGCCCTGCAGTGCTCCCCGGACCACCCCTGGGTCACCGAGCACCCCGAATGGTTCACCACCCGGGTGGACGGCTCGATCGCCTACGCGGAGAACCCCCCGAAGAAGTACCAGGACATCTACCCGCTGAACTTCGACAACGACCCGCGCGGACTGCGCCGGGCCGTGCTGCGGGTGGTGGAGCTGTGGGTGGCCCGCGGCGTGAAGATCTTCCGCGTGGACAACCCGCACACCAAGCCCCTGTGGTTCTGGGAGTGGCTGATCGCCAAGGTGCACCGCCGCCACCCCGAGGTGGTCTTCCTGGCCGAGGCCTTCACCCGGCCGGCCATGATGCACGCACTGGGCCGGGCCGGGTACCAGCAGTCCTACTCCTACTTCACGTGGCGGAACACCCGGGACGAGATCGCCGAGTACCTCCACGAGGTCACCGCGGAGACGGCGGCGTTCTACCGGCCGAACTTCTTCGTCAACACCCCGGACATCCTGACCGAGTACCTGCAGTTCGGCGGTCCCGCGGCCTTCAAGATCCGGGCCGTGCTCGCCGCGCTGTCCAACCCGCTGTGGGGCATGTACTCCGGTTACGAGCTGTACGAGCACGTGGCCCGCCCGGGCGCGGAGGAGTACATCGACAACGAGAAGTATGAGTTCCGCCCCCGCGACTACGCCGCCGCTGAGGCCGAGGGGCGCTCGCTGGCCCCCTACCTGACCCGGCTGAACCACATCCGCCGCGCCCACCCGGCCTTCCAGGACCTGCAGAACCTGACCCTGCACGAGGCGGACAACGAGGACATCCTCGTCTTCTCCAAGACCCGCCGGCACCGTCCCGAGGGCTGGCACGCCGCCGTCGCCACGGGCGCGGAGGACCTGCCCGACGTCGGTCCGGTGTTCCCGGGCGTCGCGGATCCCGCGGCGCTGGTGGAGGGGCTGCCCGGGCACGCGGACACCGTCATCGTGGTGGTCAACTGCAACCCGCACGACCTCAAGGAGGCCACCGTCCACCTGGACCTGGCCGCACTGGACCTGCGCCCGCAGGACCTGGACGCCGAGGGCCGCTTCGAGGTCGAGGACCTGATCACCGGGGCCCGCTGGCACTGGTCGGCGCACAACTACGTGAGGCTGGACCCGCACGTCGAGCCGGCCCACGTGCTGCGCGTGGTGCGTCGCGACTGAGCGGCCGCCGCGCGGAGGGACCACGCCGGACCCGAGGGGTTCGACGGACAGACGCACGAACCACGACGGAAGACACTGCACCCGATGGCCAATTCGTTCCAGCTCCACACCCACGGGATCTCCCATGACCCGAACTGGTTCCGCACCGCCGTGTTCTACGAGGTCCTGGTCCGGGCCTTCCACGACGGCAACGGTGACGGCTCCGGGGACTTCGACGGGCTGATCAACAAGCTGGACTACCTGCAGTGGCTGGGCGTCGACTGCCTCTGGGTACCGCCGTTCTACCGTTCCCCGTTGCGGGACGGCGGTTACGACGTCGCCGACTTCTACGAGGTCCTGGACGACTTCGGGACCGTCTCCGACTTCAAGCGGCTCGTGGCCGAGGCCCACGCCCGCGGCCTGCGCGTCATCATCGACCTTCCGCTGAACCACACCTCGGACCAGCATCCCTGGTTCCAGGAGTCCCGATCGGACCCGGACGGGCCGTACGGGGACTTCTACGTCTGGAGCGACACGGACGAGAAGTACGAGGACGCCCGCATCATCTTCGTGGACACCGAGGAGTCGAACTGGACCTTCGACTCCGTGCGCCGGCAGTTCTTCTGGCACCGGTTCTTCTCCCACCAACCGGACCTGAACTTCGAGAACCCGGCGGTCATCGAGGCCCTCTACGACGTGGTCCGGTACTGGCTGGACATGGGGGTGGACGGCTTCCGTGCGGATGCGATCCCGTACCTCTACGAGGAGGACGGCACGGACTGCGAGAACGACCCGCGCACCCACGTGTTCCTGAGGGACCTGCGGACCATGGTGGACGCGGAGTACCCGGGGCGCGTGATCATCGCCGAGGCCAACCAGCCGCCTCAGGACGTGGTGGACTACTTCGGGTCCGAGGAGGACCCGGAGTGCCACATGTGCTTCCACTTCCCGATCATGCCGAAGATCTTCTACGCCCTGCGCGACCACAAGGCCACCGCCATCCTGGAGGCCATCGCGGAGACCCCGCAGATCCCGGCCGGTTCGCAGTGGGGGACCTTCCTGCGGAACCACGACGAGCTGACCCTGGAGATGGTCACGCCCGAGGAACGCCAGGCCATGCTCGGCTGGTACGCCCCTGACTCGAGGATGCGGGCCAACGTCGGCATCCGCCGCCGGCTGGCGTCCCTGCTGGACAACAGCCGCTCCGAGCTCGAGCTGATCCACGGGTTGCTGCTGTCCCTGCCGGGCTCGCCGTTCCTGTACTACGGGGACGAGCTCGGCATGGGTGACAACATCTGGCTTCCGGACCGCGATGCCTCACGCACCCCGATGCAGTGGAACCCGGACCGCAACGCCGGGTTCTCCGACGCCGATCCCGGCAAGCTCTACCTGCCGGTCATCCAGTCCCTCGTCTACCACTACAACCACGTCAACGTGGAGGCGCAGCTGGCCTCGAACGGCTCCCTGCTGCACTGGGTCCGGGAGACGCTGGCCGTGCGCAAGCGCCACCCCGTCTTCGGGCTGGGCGACTTCACGATGGTGGACGCCGAGGCCGAGCAGGTCCTCGCCTTCGTCCGGGACCTGCCGATCAGTGACGACGAGGACCTCTACCCCGAGACCGTGCTGTGCGTGTTCAACCTGTCCCCGGACCCGGTGGCCACGTGGCTGAGCGTCCCGGGTTACGAGGGGCGGGGCCTGCGGGACGTGTTCGGTGGCCGGGCCTTCCTGGACATCGGGGAGGACGGCCGCCTCCCGGTCACCCTCCCGGGCCACGGTTTCTTCTGGCTGCGCCTGCGCACCGGGCCGGACCTGATGGTCGGGGCGGACCGGGCCGCGCTGGCCGGCAAACGGAACCCCTACACGACCGCACTGCCCGTGATCACCCCCGAGATGTCCGCAGGGAGCGTCCGATGACCACTGAACAGAACTCCTCCGCATCCTTCCCCCAGCTGCTCTCCGCCTGGCTGCCGTCCCAGCGCTGGTTCCCGGTGCGGGGATCCTTCGACCTGCACCGGGTCGGGGGGATCGGAAGTGGCACCACCTTCACGATCCACCTGCCGTTGGTGAGTGATCCATGACGGGCGCGCAGGCCGGATCGGCGGCGGCGGTCGTGCCTTGAAGGACGAAGTGTCGGCCCGAGGTGGGCT
>JAPFFX010000075.1 GCA_026645375.1 Citricoccus sp. WCRC_4
TGTGCATCCCGCCGTCCTGCCCCCGATCAACACCCCGTCACCCGATCCGAGGAATGACATGACCCCCGCATCCGACGCCACGTCCGTCACCGAGAACGGCGCCCGCGGCGCCTCCGTCATCGTCAACGTCCTGCAGGTGATCCGATGCTTCACGTCGGACGAGCCGCTGCAGGGCGTGACGGAGATCGCCGCGCAGGTCGGCCTCCACAAGTCCAGCGTGTCCCGCATCCTCGCCACGCTCGAACAGGAGCACGTGGTCGAGCGGGACGAGGCGTCGCGGAAGTACCGGCTGGGCCTGGGCCTGATCGCCGTCGCCGGCCCGCTGCTCGCCAACCTGGACGTCCGCCGGGTCGCCATGGAGGACCTGCAGACCCTGCGCGAGATCACCGAGGAGACGGTGGCGCTGGCCATCTGGGACGGATCCGCGGCCGTGACCGTCGAACAGGTCCCCAGCCCCCAGAAGATCAAGCACACCTCGGCCATGGGGAGCCGCTACAGCACCGGCCTGAGCGCCAGCGTCCAGGTGCCCCTGGCCCACATGGACCCGGATCACGTCCGCCAGCTCCTGGACCACTGCCCCATCCGGCTTGACGGCGGCATCACCCCGGACCAGTACCTGGAGCGCCTGGCGGACGTCCGCCGCGACGGGTATGCGGTGAATTACGGCGAGACCTCCGGTGATGAGGTCGGGGTGGCGGCCCCCGTGTTCGACCACCGGGGCGAGGTCGTTGCCACCATCCTGGTGGCTGCCCCACGCTACCGGGTCCCGGAGTCCGCCCTGCCGCAGCTGACCCGGGCCTGCACGACTGCAGCCCGGCGGGTCTCGCAACGCCTCGGGGCCCCCCTGGGCTGACATGCGCCCCGTCCGGGGACGCGGTCGCCCACGGCCTGCTCGACCAAGCCCGGGACGTCCATGCCCTCGCAGACGCGCGACAGTCCGGCACCCCTGAGGGGTGCCGGACTGTCATCTGCCCTGCCCGGGGATGCCGGACCCCAGGACTCCGTCGGTACGTGGGGCTCAGGCAGGATCCGCCGGGGCCTCGATCTCGGGCTGGGGATCCGAGAGGGTCTTCGGGACCGTGTCCTCGAACTGCGGGAGCTTGTTCAGGTACTCCACCACCGAGTCCGTGGGCTCCACGTCACCGAACTTGTTGTCGATGTCGTAGAGGTTCCACTGCACGACGCCCGGGACACGGTCGCCGATGGTCTCCCGGGGGATGATCGGACGGAAGCCCTTCGCGATCGCGTCCTCGACGGTGTGGCGCACGCACCCGGCCGCGGTCGCACCGGTGACGATCAGGGTGTCGATGCGGTTGGAGGTCAGGAAGAGCTCGAGGTTCGTCCCCGGGAACGCCGAGGCGCGGTTCTTCTCGATCACGACCTCGCCGTCTGCGGGCGCGATGCGGTCGTCGATCTGGGCCCAGTAGGAATCGGCCGGCAGGGTCTCCACGGGGATCTTCGAGTACCACAGGCCCATGTCGTTCGTGCCGGAGGTGGCGTCGCGGTTGCGGTACACGTTGGTGGTGTAGAAGACCGGGACCCCCTTGGCGCGCGCGGCCTCGTTGATCCGCTGGACGTTCGGGATGATCTCCTCCATGCCCGGGCAGCTGAACGGGTGACCCGGGCGGGTCCAGGCGTTCGCCAGGTCGATATGGATGACGGCGGGACGGTTGCCGTAGCCGATCCGACGCTTGAAGCCGCGGTCGTTGTAGATGCTCGTGCCGGCTTCGAACGCCTCCTCCAGCACTGCTGCCAGACGGGATTCGATGTCGTTGGACGTGATGGTCATGGTCTTCTCCACTCTCATGGGTTTTATGTTGCTAAGCGAGCAACTGGGTTGCTGTCTTAGGTACTGTAGCGCACGCCTCGAGCCAGCACCAGAGGTGCGCGGAGCCAGTTTTTCCCACAGTCCATCCGCTGGGGCAAGGACGACCCCAGGCCCCGGGAGAACGGCGGCTTCCGCACCGCACGCCCCCGCCTGACAACGCCTCCCGCAGGAAACCGTCGCGAAACAGGGCCGACACAGAACGCGATTAGCCTTCGAGCAACCATTGCACGTTGCAATGCTTGTAACTAGATTGCTCAGCTAGCAACTATCGGTGATCCAGATCACTCTCCGCGCACGGCGCGCGACCGGACCCACCTCCAGAGACAAGGACCCCGTCATGAGAGCTTCGAACGCCCCCACCCACGCCACCGACCCTGCAGCCGGGCCTCCGGGCGCCCTCGAGAAGGTCAGCCCCGCGCACCTGCGCAAGGTCGTGAGCGCGTCCTTCGCGGGCACGGTCGTCGAGTGGTTCGACTTCGCGATCTACGGCTACATGGCCACCCACATCGCGGCCACCTTCTTCAACTCCACCGACCCGGTGATCGGCCTGCTCGAGGCCTTTGCGGTCTTCGCCGTGGCCTTCGCACTGCGCCCCCTCGGCGGGATCATCTTCGGCCGGCTGGGTGACAGGCTGGGCCGCAAGAAGATCCTCGTCCTGACGGTCCTGCTGATGTCCGCCTCCACGGCGGCCATCGGCCTCATCCCCAGCCAGGAGGCGATCGGCATCTGGGCCGCCGTCCTGCTCGCGGGAGCCCGGTGCATCCAGGGCCTCTCCGCCGGCGGAGAGTACGCAGGTGCCACCATCTACGTGGTCGAGCACAGCCCGGACCGCCAGCGGAACCGCTATTCCAGCGCCATGTCCGCGGCCACCTTCGTGTCGTTCGCCCTCGCCGCGGGGCTGGGCGCACTGCTGAGCACCGTTCTCCCGCCCTCCGCGATGGGCGACTGGGGCTGGAGGATCCTGTTCCTGCTGTCGATCCCGATGGGACTGATCGCCTTCTACATCCGCTCCAAGCTTCACGAGTCCCCCGAGTTCCAGGCCATGGTGGAGGAATCGGCCAGCCGCCCGGCACCGACCCTCAGCCAGGTCATGCGCACGCAGTGGCCGCAGATGCTCAAGCTGGGCGGGTTCGTCATGCTGACCGCCCTGTCCTTCTACATCTTCTCCACCTACATGGCCACCTTCCTCACCCAGGTGGTCGGCCTGCCCCAGCACCTCGCGCTGCTCTCCAGCCTGATCTCCCTCCTCTTCGCCACGGCCCTGTCCCCGGTGATGGGCCGCGTCTCGGACCGGCTCGGACGCCGTCGCACCATGCAGCTGGCCGCAACGCTGCTCGTCATCCTGACGATCCCGGCGTACATGCTGGCGGAGATGGGCACGCTCGGCAGTGCCGTGGCCAGCCAGTTGCTCATCGCGACCGGCGCCGTCACGGCCAACGTGGTGACCTCCGTGCTGATCTCGGAGATGTTCTCCACGGACGTGCGGTACACGGCCTCCGGGATGAGCTACAACATCACCTACGCCGTCTTCGGTGGCACCGCCCCCTATATCGCCACGTGGCTCGTGGCATCGACCGGCAACTCCCTCGCCCCCGCCATCTACGTCTCCATCGTGGCCGCCGTGTCCCTCATCGTCGTCTCGGCCTTCATCAAGGAGACCGCCGGGCGTCCCCTGCGTCGCTTCTACGATGACCCGGTGACAGCAGACGCCTGACCACCAGCCCCCCGAACGCGGCGAGACCGCCCCGTCGCAGGCCGAATCCTGCGACGAGGCGGTCCCTCGCCTTCACGGACGACCGTTCATCTGCTGCCCAGGCGCGCGGAGACCCGCTCGGCCGCACGCAGGACGGCGTCCCGCAGGAGGGGCTGGCTCGCCCTGAACTGCACCCGGGACCGCGGCGCACTGGCCGTGATGCAGCCGACGGCCTGGCCGCGGTAGTCCCGGACGGGCGCTGAGACGCCGTACTCCTCGAAGGTGGTCTCGCCGTCATTGACGGCGAAGCCCTGGTCCCGGACGATCCGCAGGTGTTCATGGGCGGGGTCGTCGAGTCCCCGGTAGCTGTCCCGCTGGATGATGCCCCCCGAGAGCAGGCGGCCGACCTCCTCCGGCGGCAGTTCCGCCAGGAACACGCGGACGGACGAGCTGGCGTACTTGTTGTAGCGCGTGCCGATCGAGGCACTGTGCTTCACGTGGTGGGGACTGGCCGTCTGCTCCACCACGATCGCGTTGGTGCCGTTCCAGACAGCGATCGCCGCAGTCTCGTCGGTGGCCTCGGTCAGCTCCTCCAGGTGCGGCACCGCCGCCCTGCGCACGTCGAGCTCGGCCAGCAGCGGGCCCGCCAGACCGATCATTCCCAGGCCGAGGCGGTAGCGTCCGGTGTCCTCATCGCGCTGGACATAGCCGGATTCCGTCAGGCCGGCGAGCATCCGGGACACGGTGCTCTTGTGCAGTCCGACGAGTTCGGAGATCTCCGTGACCCCGAGCAGCGGACGCGGGGTCGCCGAGAAGGCCTCCAGCACCGCCAGTCCATTCAACAGTGACGCTGCCGCACCCTGCGGCTTGTCCCCCTGCGACTGGGTTCCCGGCATGATCTTCCTCCCCGGGCGAGTGCACCGTGCCTCCGCCGCCTGTCCGTGAACATGCTAGGCGATGCGTTCGCGCCCCGAGGTGGCCCCACAGCACGGCAGGCTCCGGACCCGGAGGGTCCGGTGGCGGGGGCACGACGACGGCCCGGCACCCATGCTGGCCGGGTGCCGGGCTGGGGTGGGGCCAGCCGTGCTGGTCTTGCGGCATTCCTCAACATCCTGTTGCTGAATACTCAATTTAGTTGCTATCAAAACAACCGCCACTGCTTCCTCGAAAACTCTTCCGATCGTCAGCCTGCGGGTCCCGCCAGCCCCGGACGCGCCTCGGATGGCCACCCGCGCGCGACCCGCCGATCCCAGGCTCCTCGCGTAACGCTCCTGAAACGCGGACTTAATCCCCCAGGCCTTGCACAGTCGTTGCATTGAGAGAAATCTTGTTGGTGTCACCACAACAGGAGAGGCAACCGGCCTCCGCGCCCACCGCTTCCGGCGCAGCGGCCGACGACCCGGAAGTAGTACGAGAAAAATCCGATCAGGCATTGCGTGTTGCTCGGCATGGAACTAGATTGCTACCCAAGCAACTGCACGTGATCCAGATCACAGCATGCTTCGGGACTGGCCCGGGCCATTCGGTCCGTTCCCCGTCCCCGGTGGAGCTGCATTCCGCCTCCCAGGCTCACTGTCCCACCTCAACGAAGTCCCGAGCCCCTCTCGAAAGGACCCATCATGAAGCGCATCGGAGTAGACGTCGGCGGTACCTTCACCGACCTGTATTTCTCGGACGACGACCAGCGCATCGCTGTCGTCGAGAAGGTCCCCTCCACCCCGCACGATCCGTCCGAAGCGGTGGTCAACGGCATCCGGAAGCTCTGTGAGAAGGCCGGGGTGTCCCTGTCGGACATCGACCAGCTGGTGCACGGCACCACGGTGGCCACGAACACCGCGCTGACGCACACGGGTGCCGAGGTCGGAATGATCACCACCGAGGGCTTCCGGGACATCCTGCACATCGCCCGCCACAAGAAGCCGCACAATTTCTCCCTGCAGCAGGACCTGCCCTGGCAGACCAAGCCGCTGATCAAGCGCCGCCACCGGCTCACCGTGAAGGAGCGTGTCACCGCGCCCCACGGTGAGGTGCTGGTCCCCCTGGACGAGGACGAGGTCCGCGAGCGCGTCCGCGAACTCAAGGCCGCCGGCGTGCAGGCCGTTGCCGTGTGCCTGCTGCACTCCTACCTGAACCCGGTCCACGAGCGGCGTATCGGGGAGATCGTCAACGAGGAGTTCCCCGAGGCATTCCTGTCCCTGTCCAGTGACATCGTGCCCTTGTACCGGGAGTATGAGCGGTTCTCCACCACTGCCCTCAACGCGTTCGTCGGACCCCGGGTGTCCGCCTACCTGCACCGCCTGCACGATGAGGTCACCGCCCTCGGCTACCAGCGGGAGATCCTGCTGATGCAGTCCTCCGGCGGCATGGTGCCCATCCGCGAGGCGGCCAAGCGACCCGTCACCCTGATGATGTCCGGCCCGGTCGGCGGGTTGATCGGCGGCATGTGGGCCGCCAGGCAGTCCGGCTTCGAGAACGTGGTCACCCTGGACATCGGCGGCACCTCCGCGGACATCGGCGTCGCGTACCAGGGCGAACTGCGCATGCGTCACCTGCTGGACACCAAGATCGGCGACCACCAGGCCATGGTGCCCATGGTGGACATCGACACCATCGGCGCCGGCGGCGGCTCCATCGCCTATGTCGACGCCGGCGGCGTCTTCCGCGTCGGCCCCCAGTCGGCCGGTGCCGTCCCGGGACCGGTCTGCTACGGCCGCGGCGGCACGGAGCCGACGTCGACCGACGCCCAGGTGCTGCTGGGCCGGATGCGTCCGGACCGCATGCTCGCCGGTTCGGGCCTCGACATGGACCTGGACGGCGCCCGCAAGGCCATGGAGGGACTGGCCGACAAGCTCGGCATGTCCGTGGAGGAGGCCGCCCTCGGCGCCCTGCAGATCCAGAAGTTCGGCATGACCCAGGCCATCGAGCAGAACTCGGTGCGCCGAGGCTACGACCCCCGTGACTTCACCCTCGTCGCGGCCGGTGGCGCCGGTGCGCTGTTCGCCTGTGAGATCGCGGCGGAACTCGAGGTGCCGAACGTGCTGGTCCCCGCCCACCCGGGCATCATCGCCGGCATCGGACTGCTGGCCACCGACGAGCAGTACGAGTTCGTGGCCACCAACCGGTTCACGTTCACCGACGCCGATCCCGCGGCCATCCAGGCCTCCTTCGAAGAGCTGGAGCGGGAGGCCAACGCCCAGCTGGACGCCGAGGGTGTGCCGGCCGAGCGGCGCAGGATCGACTGGCTGGCCGACGCCCGCTATGAGGGGCAGGGCTACGAGATCCGCTTCGACGTCCCGGAGGGGCCGGTGACCACCGCCTGGCTGGACCAGGCCGAGGCCGCCTTCCACGACGCGCACTTCGAGGAGTACGGCCATCGCTTCAAGGACGGCTCCGTGGAGGTCATCAACATCCGCGTGGAGGCCCGCGCCGTGATGGACGAGCTGCCGACCCCCACCCCCACCCGTTCGGGATCGCTCGCCGACGCCCTGGTGGAGACCCGCCCGGTGACCTTCGACGTGGACGGCACGCCGACCACGGTGGACACCGGGTTCTACGACCGGGAGAAGATGGGCGTGGGCACCGCCTTCGCGGGACCGGTGGTCATCGAGCAGTACGACTCCACCGTCGTCGTGCCCCCGGGCTTCACCGGGACGGTCGACGAGGCCGGGAACCTGGTCATCGCCTGCCCGGCGAGCACCGAGACGGCCGAGAAGCTGGCCACCCCGATCCTGATGCGCGTGATCGGCGGCGCCCTGAACTCCGCGGCCAAGGAGATGGCCTCGGTGCTGTTCCGGATGGCCTACTCCTCGATCATCCGCGAGTCCGAGGACCTCGGGGCGGGGCTGTTCGACAAGGACGGCAACGTGCTGGCCGAGTCCGACTCCACGCCCATGTTCATGGGTTCCATGCCCAAGATCGTCAAGGGCGTGATCTCGGTCCTCGGGGACGACATCCACGAAGGGGACGTCATCCTGCACAACGACCCCTACCTGGGGGCGACCCACTCGCCCGACGTGGCGATCATCGAGCCGATCTTCCACGACGGGGAGCTCGTCGGCTTCGCCGGCGCCTCAGGACAGCTCATCGACAACGGTGGCGCCTTCTCCGGGCTGATGGTGGACATCCAGGACGTCCAGTCCGAGGGCACCATCTTCCGGGCCGTGAAGGTCTACGAGAAGGGCGTGCGCCAGGAGTCCCTGATCCGGCACATCCTCAACAACACCCGCACCCCCACCTCCAACGAGGGTGACTTCCAGGCGATGATCGCCGCGTGCGAGCTGGCCAAGTCCCGTTACCTGGCGCTGGTCGAGCGGTACGGCATCGGCGCCGTCCAGGACGCCGGCCAGAGCTGGATCGACTACTCCGAGCGGATGCTGCGCCAGGAGATCGCCAAGATCCCGGACGGCGTGTACGAGACCGAGGTCGGTTACCTGGACGACGACGGCCGCAACTACGGCAAGAAGCTGCCGATCGTCGTGAAGGTCATCGTGGAGGGCGACGAGATCACCTATGACCTCACCGGTTCCTCCGAACAGGTCCCGACGGCCTACAACTGCGCCTTCGAGGGCACGACGGTCTCGGCGTTCACGTTCATCACCCGCATGATGTTCCTGGACGAGGTCGCCTTCCCCGTGTTCGTGCCGCAGAACGAGGGCATGCTCAAGCCGCTGAAGGTGATCGCCCCGGAGGGCACCATCTTCAACCCGAAGTACCCCGCGGCCACGTTCTCCCGGTTCTCCCAGGTGCAGCGCGCCGTCGACCTGGCCCTGCGGGCCCTCGCCCCGGTCATCCCCGAACGTGTCACCGCCGGCAACTCCGCCCACATCCACTTCAT
>JAPFFX010000415.1 GCA_026645375.1 Citricoccus sp. WCRC_4
CCGCTGCGGATCCTGCACCTGGGCGCCGCCGGCTGCACGCTGGCCCGCTGGGCGGCGGCCTGGTACCCGGACTCCCGCCAGACGGCGGTGGAGCTCGACGCCGGCCTCGCCGCCCTGGCCCGCGACCGCTTCGCCCTGCCCCGCGCCCCGCGGCTGAGGATCCGCGTGGGTGAGGCCGGGGAGGTGCTGGCCGGTGCCCATGAACACAGCCGGGACGTGATCGTCCGGGACGTGTTCGCCGGGACCACGCCCGAGGACCAGGTCACCCCGGAGCATCTGATGGGCCTGGACGCTGCGCGCCACGCCCGGCGGGTGCTGGGTACCGAGGGGATCTACCTGGTCAACCACGGCGGGGGCCCGGACCTGACCGCCGCGCGGCGGGAGGCGGCCACGCTCAGCGCCGTCTTCGGCACCGTCGTGGCGATCGCCGACCCGCAGATGCTCAAGGGCCGGCGCCGCGGCAACATCGTCTTCGCCGCCACCGGCGGCCGGGTCACGGCCCGGGACGGGGGCGGGGCCCTCAGCCGGGACGGCCTGGTGCGGCACCTGCTCGCCGACCCGCTCCCGGCCCGCCTCGTGGACCCCGTCACGGACTTCGCGGCAGGGGCCCGGCCCTTAGCCGTACCGCTGCCGGGAACTAAACTGGGACCATCATCCGCCCGTGTCAACGACGACAACGGCGAGAACGACAGGAGGCCGTCATGACCGGTTCACAGGACCACGACAACAGCCCGATCACTCCCGAACAGGCCACCACCCACGGCATCGTGGTGGGTGTGGACGGCTCCGAACAGTCCGTCTCGGCGGCGAAGTGGGGAGCCCGGGAGGCGGAACTGCGCGGCCTGCCCCTGACCCTGGTCACCGCCTACACGATGCCCGTGTTCGCGGCCTCCGCGCTGGAGGCCGGGTACGGCATCCCGGACGACACCATGATCCGCGACGGCGCCATGCAGGTGCTGCAGGGCGTGGTGAACCAACTGGGCAACCTCAACGTGCCGCTGGTGCACCGGGTGGAGATGGGCGACGCCGCCGGGGTGCTGGTGGACTACTCGGCCAACGCCAACCTGCTGGTGGCCGGCACGCGCGGCCGCGGCGGGTTCTTCGGACGACTGCTCGGCTCGGTGGCGGGGGCACTCCCGGCCCACGCGAAGTGCCCCGTGGTGATCGTGCCCAAGGGTGAACACTCCAGCCGGGCCGCCGAGGGGATCCCCGTGGTGGTCGGCGTGGACGGATCCGAGCAGGGCCGCGTGGCGGCGCTGGCCGCAGCCCTGGAGGCCGACGTCCGCAGGTCCCCGTTGCGGGTGGTCATCGCGATGCCGCCGATCTCCGGTGCGGTCGCCTGGCTGCCGGCCACGGTGGACGAGCAGGCCATGATCGAGGAGATGCAGGAGAAGCTCGAGGCCGGGGTCGAATGGCTGCGCTCCGAGTTCCCGGGGCTGCAGGTCAGTTCCGAGATCATCGACGGCGTCCCGGTGGACGTCATGGTCGGCGAGTCGAAGACCGCCCGGCTGACCGTGGTCGGCACCCGCGGCCACGGCGGATTCACCGGAGCCCTGCTGGGCTCCACGAGCCAGGGCATCATCTCGCACGCCCACGGTCCCGTCATGGTGGTGCCCTACCTCAAGGACAGCCGCCTGGCGACGCGGGCGAGCTTCGGCCCGATGTACTCCTGACCCGCTCAGCCTGAGGGGAGGCCGCTCATCCCCAGCCGAGGTCGTGCAGCGTGGCGTCGTCGATCCCGAAGAAGTGCGCCACCTCGTGGACGACCGTCACGGTGATCTCCTCCACGAGTTCCTCCCGGTCCCGGCACATCCGCAGCAGCGGGCCCCGGAAGACGACGATCCGGTCGGGGAGCTGCCAGGGCATCTCCGCGCGCTCGGTCAGCGGGATGCCGTCGTAGAGTCCCAGCAGCTCCGTGCCGGGGTCCTCCCACGGCTCCGGCACGTACTCCTCCTCCACGAAGACCGCCACGTTGGACAGGCGCTCGGCCAGGGCCGGCGGGATCGCCTCGAGGGCGTCGGCGACGGCACGGTCGAAGTCCTCCTCGGACATCTCGGGGGGCTCGGGGGGCTCGGGGTGACGATCGGATGGGTCCACCCTCCCATCGTGCCCGTTCCCGATGACGTCCGCGGGCGTCGTCCCGGTTTGCGGTTCGGCATGGGAAGCCTCTAGACTCTTGCAGGTCCACTTCGGGAACCCGAAGTGTTCAGGCCCCCATCGTCTAGAGGCCTAGGACACCGCCCTTTCACGGCGGCGACACGGGTTCGAATCCCGTTGGGGGTACGCAGGAAACGCTGGTCCAGCCGTCAGGCCGGGTCGCCGGGCGGAGTGGTCAAACCACTGGAAAACGTCTGGTAGAGTTGTTTCTCGCACACTGGCCCTGTAGCGCAGTTGGTTAGCGCGCCGCCCTGTCACGGCGGAGGTCGCGGGTTCGAGTCCCGTCAGGGTCGCTCGGATGTTCCGATTGCCGGATAACACCGGCACGGAGGATCTTGGTGATCACCGGTCTAGCCACCGGATGGTGCCAGGCTCTGTAGCTCAGTTGGTAGAGCGTTCGACTGAAAATCGAAAGGTCACCGGATCGACGCCGGTCGGAGCCACCAGCACGACCGAAGGCCCCCGCTTCCAGCGGGGGCCTTCGCCGTTCCGGGGTCGTGCTCGTCCTGGGGGCCGTGCGGTCAGCGCGGTGCCATGCGCAGGGCCCCGTCCATCCGGATGGTGGTCCCGTTGAGGTAGTGGTGGTCCACGAACGTCTCCACCAGTTGGGCGAACTCCGCCGGCCGGCCCAGCCGGTGCGGGAACGGCACGCCCTCGGCCAGCCCGGCGCGGTACTCCTCGCTGATCGTTGCCAGCATGGGCGTCTCCACCACGCCCGGGGCGATGGTGTTCACCCGGATGCCCTTGCTGGCCAGGTCCCGGGCCGCGGTGATGGTCAGGCTGTGCACCCCGCCCTTGGAGGCGGCATAGGCGGCCTGGCCGATCTGCCCCTCGAACGCCGCCACGGAGGCGGTGTTGACCACCACGCCCCGCTGGCCGTCCTCGTCCACCGGTTCCGTGGCCGCCATCGCCTCCGCGGCCAGGGCCAGCACCGTGAAGGTCCCGACCAGGTTCACCCGCACGACCGTCTCGAACAGGCGGAGGTCGTGGGGGCCCGACTTGCCCAGGATGCGGGCGGAGGGGGCGATACCGGCGCAGTTCACCACCGTGCGCAGGGGGCCGGCCTCGGTGGCGGCCGCGACGGCGGCGCGCACCTGGTCCGGGTCCGTCACGTCGGCGGCGACATAGGAGACGCCGTCCACCGCGGACGCGTTCTCGATCGAGGAGGGCAGGTCCACGCCGATGACGTGGGCGCCGCGGCCGGCGAGCATCGCGGCGGTGGCGGCACCGAGCCCGGAGGCGGCACCGGTGACAAGGGCAGAGGCGTTGTTCAGGTCCATGCTCGGCAGGCTATCCCGCCCGACGCGCACATGACGTGCGCCACACGGCGGGGCAGCCAGCTGGGCGGACGCTGGTCCGGCCCTGCCTCAGTCCTTGAGGAACCAGGCCGCCGAGTCCGGCATCAGCTGCCCGTCCTGCAGGGCCTCGTCCTGGCTGAAGATGGCCGCGGCGTAGTGCTCGGGGACGTCCACGGCGGTCTCGCCCAGGTTGGCCAGCACGAGCACCACCTTCTCGGGGATCGGCTCCCCGGACCCCAGGTGCCGGCCGCCACCGGTGGTCACGGTGAAGGCGAGCACCCCGTGGTCCGGGGCATGGAACCGCGACCAGGCGAACGCCCCGGTGCCCAGGTCCAGTTCGCCGCGCACGGCGATCAGCTGGCGGTACAGCTCGAAGGTCGAGCCCTTCACGCCGACCTGCTGGTCGGCCGCGTACCGGGCGTAGGACTCCGGCTGGGGGAGCCAGGGTGCGACCGGTTGCGCGTCCGCTCTCGGGGCGGCGCCGTCGTCGTCCGCGGGGTTCCCGACGGCGAAGCCGAGCCCGGGTGCCCCGGCCCGCCAGGGCATGGGGATCCGGCAGCCATCCCGGCCCTTCTCGGCACCGTCGGTGCGGAAGAAGGTGGGGTCCTGTCGCAGGGAGTCGTCCAGCTCGGTGTGCTCTAGCTTCTTTTGTAGCCGTCATGTCGACGCCCCTTCATGCGCAGACGACAGCTCCGGTGGATCAACCCCCCGAACAGCCCGTCACTCAGGAACTGGGTTACGGAGTCGCCTCGGCGCTGGCCAGCGTCTTCTATATACCTGCCAAGGTCACTTATGCGGGACTAGGTCTTGTGACCGGCGGACTTGGCTATGTGCTGACTGGTGGAAGATCCGATGTGGCGAGCAATATAATCTATCCGGCCGTTCGCGGGCACTATGTAGTAACGCCCAACCAAATAAAAGGCATCGAGCCGATTTACTTCGTTGGAGCGCCGCCGGAATCACCAGAGCCCGAGAGCTACGCCGCCGGTACGACTGCTCCTACCCGTTAAGCGCCGAAGCAGACGCCTCGTTTCGACGATCTGATAAACTCCACGAGGGTCATGACATCGTCATCGGCCCTCATGTTTTCTTCTACCTCTGTGAGTGCAATCGAAAGATTGCGTCCTTTTCGGAATAGCACGCGAAAAGCGTTGCGGATGGCTCGGATCCGGCGCTCGTCAAAGCCGGCGCGCTTTAATCCCACGACATTCACACCGCGCACCGTGTGCTGCCAATCAACGATGGCAATCGGTGGAACATCGCGGCTGGTGCCGCTCAAGCCGCGCATCATGGCGTGCTCGCCAATTCGGATAAACTGGTGCACCACACAGTTGCCGGAGATAAACACGCTGTTGCCGACGTCGACATAGCCGCCTAGCAAAGCGCCATTAGCCATCACGATATTGTCGCCTAACTTGCAATTATGTCCCACATGCGACGTGGCCATGAGATAGTTGTGGTTGCCGATGATTGTTGATGAGTTCGGCGCCGTGCCGCGATGAACTTGAGCGTGTTCACGGATCACGTTGTGGCTGCCGATGGTTAAGTAACTCTCCTGGCCCTGGTAAGCCTTATCCTGGGGCGCGCCGCCAACAATTGCGCCGGGATGAATCTCATTATCCTCGCCGATCTCAGTCCAACCTGTGAGATAAGCATGAGCCATGATCCGCGTTCCGCGTCGAATCTTGACCGGCCCGTCGATGACCACATAGGGGCCGATCTCTACTTCCGAATCGATTTCCGCCCGGGAGTCGACCACAGCTGTCGAATGGATGCTCATGAGGAATCTGCGCGACTATCGATCTTCCCTTTCGTCTTCTTCGTCCTCGCCCAACTGTGTTTCAACCTTGCGTCCGGGAATACGGTATCTCTCCTCGGTCCACGCGCCGAGATCGATCAGCTGACAACGATCCGAGCAAAACGGCCGGTGTGGATTATTGTCCCAAGA
>JAPFFX010000038.1 GCA_026645375.1 Citricoccus sp. WCRC_4
GATCGCGGGTCCGGGCGGCGCGGGGTCGGGTCTCCCTTCGCCCGCCTTCTGGGCCGGCGCCTGTTGATGGCCATACCCCTCCTGCTGGCGGTCAGCGTGCTGGTGTTCCTGCTCCTGGAACTGATGCCGGGAGACCCTGCACGCAACCAGGCGGGCATGGACGCCTCGGAGGAACAGGTCGAGGCCGTGCGGCGCCGGATGGGTCTCGACAAGTCCCCCGTCGAACGGTACTTCGGATGGCTCTTCGGCATCTTCCGCGGCGACTTGGGCCGGTCCTCCGTCAGTGGGCAGTCGGTGGTGGACATGCTCGGCGACCGTGCCCCCGTGACCCTGGAACTGGTGACCCTGGCGTTCGCCGTGTCCCTGCTCATCGCCATCCCCGTGGCCCTGATGGCCGCCCGCCGTCCCGGTGGCATCTTCGACCGGGCCGTGATGGTCGTGTCGATGACCATGCTCGCCGTGCCGAACTACGTCCTGGCGATGCTCCTGGTTCTCGTGTTCGCCATCATGCTGCGCATGCTGCCGGCCATCGGCTTCGTCCCGCTGGAGGAGGGGCTGCTGCCCAACCTGCGATCGGTCGTCCTGCCGGTCCTCGCGCTGGCCGTTCCCCTGGCCGCGTTCTACACCCGGTTCCTGCGCGGCGACCTCGTCGAGCAGATGAACGCCGCCGACTACATCGACACCGCCCGGGCCAAGGGCGTGGGGCCGTGGCTCGTGCTGTGGCTGCACGCCTTCCGGAACTCGTCCTTCGGCCTGCTGACCATCGTCGGCCTCAACATCGGCACCCTGGTGGGCGGCACCGTGATCATCGAGCAGATCTTCGCCATGCCGGGCATGGGGATGATGATGCTCGAGGGCGCGATGTCCCGGGACGTCGCCGTGGTGCAGATGTGCGTGTTCGTGTTCGCCGCCGTGGCCATCCTGGCCAATCTCTTCGTCGACCTGATGTACGCCGTACTCGACCCGAGGATTCGCTATGGCAGTCACTGAAGCCCCCGCCGCCGTCGCCTCCGTGCCGGCGCCGGACATCCCGCAACCAGCACCCACGTCCCTGCGCTGGGCCGGCATCCGCCGGCGACTGGTCCTGGGCCTCCCGCTCGGCTTCGTCGTCCTGCTCGTGGCCGCGTGCTTCGTCGGCCCCCTGGTGCTGCCCCTGCATCCACCGGTGGGTGGTGACATCCTCAGCAGCGCCCTGCCAGCCGGATCACCGGGGCATCCGCTCGGCACGGACATCAACGGCAACGACGTGCTCTCCCGCCTGCTGCACGGCGGACAGTCCTCGCTGCTCGTGGCGATCTCCGTGAACCTGATCGGACTGGTGTTCGGCGGGGGCATCGGCGCCCTGTCCGGTTACGCCGGAGGATGGCTGGACAACGTCATCATGCGCGTGCTGGACGTGTTCATCGCCTTCCCGTCGTTGGTGTTGACCATCGCGATCGCCCAGGCGCTGGGACCCAGCCTCCCGAACACGATCCTGGCGCTGACGGCGTTCAGCATCCCGGCGGTCGCCCGCGTGGCCCGATCCGCGACGCTGCGGGTGAAGACGATGCCCTTCGTGCAGGCCGCGGAACTCAGTGGCAGCCCGGCCTGGCGCATCCTGCTGCGGCACGTGGCCCCGAACATCACCCCGCAGATGCTCAACTTCGCGATGCTCGGGATGGGCATCGTCATCGTCACGGAAGGCGCACTGAGCTTCCTGGGACTGGGCATCCCGGCCCCGAACCCGAGCTGGGGGAACATGATCTTCGAAGGCCAGCAGTCGATGTCGGCGACTCCGCTGCTGGTCCTGTGGCCCAGCCTGGCGCTGCTGGCCACGGTCCTGTCCTTCAACCTGCTGGGTGAGAACATCCGAGACGAGATGAGCGGACGATGAGCCTGTTGAGAACTCCTGTGGACCAGCTCCAGCCGACTGCCGTGACAGATGGAGGCCCCGTCCTGTCGGTTGACGACCTGAGGGTGACCTTCACCCGGCACGGGCGCCGGATCCATGCCGTCAAGGGCGTCTCCTTCGAGGTCCAGCGCGGCCGGATGCTGGCCATCATCGGTGAGTCCGGCTCCGGCAAGTCGGTGACCGTCCGGGCCCTCATGGGCCTGCTGCCGCCCAGTGCGCAGGTCAGCGGGTCGGCAGTCCTGGACGGCCGCCAGCTGGTGGGCATGAGCGACAAGCAGATGCGCCAGGTCCGGGGGATGAAGATCTCCATGATCTTCCAGGACCCCGCCCGTTCCCTGAACCCGACGATGTCGGTGGGAGCGCAGATCTCCGAGGCCGTCCGGACGCACCAGCAGGTGTCCCGCCAGCAGGTTGCCGACCGGGTCCTGGAGTTGCTGCGCCTCGTGCGCATGCCGGCTCCGGAGAAGCGCGTCCACCAGTTCCCGCACCAGCTCTCCGGAGGCATGCGGCAACGGGTGGTGATCGCCATCGCGCTCGCCTCGGAACCCGATGTGCTGATCGCCGACGAGGCCACCACGGCGCTGGACGTCACCACGCAGGCGCAGATCATGGACCTGCTGGTCGACCTGCGCGAGCGACTCGGCACGGCGGTCGTCATGATCAGCCACGACCTCGGCCTGGCCGCCAGCTACGCGGACGAGGTGATGGTCATGTATGCCGGACAGGTCGTGGAAAGGGCGCCTACCCAGACCCTGTTCTCCAACGTGCGCATGCCCTATACGCAGGCGCTGGTCGAGGCCATCCCGCAGATCGCCCACCCCTCCCACACGTTGCTCTCGGTCGTGGGCGGTCATCCGCCGGACCCCAGTCACCCCGTCCAGGGCTGTCCGTTCCGGCCACGGTGTGCCCGGGCCGACGACGACTGCCTGGCCGCTCCACCACTGACCATGCACGAACCAGACCATGCCTACGCCTGCTGGCATCCCGTCGGAGGACCCGGAACGCCGGCGACCGCCGGCCTGGCAGTCGGACACCGAGGAGACATGTCATGAGCAACACCACGGTGACAGTTGAGGGGCCCGTGGGCCGGGAGTTCGATCCCGGCGAACCGCTGCTGTCGGTGCGCAATATCGTCCAGGAGTTCGAGAGCCGTGGTCCCGGTGGAGTGAAGGAGGGCGTCGTCCATGCGGTGTCGGACGTGTCCTTCGACCTGATGCCGGGGGAGACGCTGGGCATCGTGGGAGAGACCGGCTCCGGGAAGAGCACGCTGGCCCGGGCCGTCATCCAGGTGGAACGGCCGAAGTCCGGGACCGTGATGTTCCAGGGGCGGGACCTGACCACCGTCCGGCACCGGGACTTGAAGAAGGTCTGGGCCAACTTCCAGATGGTGTACCAGGACCCCTTCGGCTCGTTGAACCCGCGGTGGCGCATCGAGGACGTCATCGCCGAGCCGCTGGTGAGCCACACCCGGCTGACGGCGGGCCAGCGCCGCGAGCGGGTCAGGGAACTGCTGGAACTCGTCGGCCTGAGGCCGGAGACCTACCTGCGCCGGCGCCCCATGGAGCTCTCGGGTGGACAGGCTCAACGCGTGGCGATCGCCCGGGCGATCGCCCTGGACCCGGCGGTCATCATCTGTGACGAGGCCATCTCCTCGCTCGACGTGCTGATCCAGGCGCAGGTGATCAACCTGTTCGAGACCCTCCGTCGTGAATTGGGCCTGTCCTACCTGTTCATCGCCCATGACCTGGCCACGGTCAAGCAGGTCAGTGACCGGGTCGGTGTGCTCTACCTGGGCCAACTGGCGGAGATCGGCCCCTCGGAGGAGATCTACGGGGCGCCCCGGCATCCGTACACCAAGGCCCTGTTGGACTCCGTACCCGGCCTGGACCCGGAGACCGGCGTGGCCAAGAGACCCGTCACCCTGAAGGGTGACGTGCCCAGTCCGTTGGATCCGCCCTCCGGGTGCCGCTTCCGGACTCGTTGCCCATTGGCCCAGGATGTCTGTGCCGAGCGCGCACCGGTCCTGGAGGACATGGGCCCGGGCCATCAGGTGTCTTGTCACTTCCCCCTGGACGACCAGGGCCTGCCCACCCGGGGGCACCCGCTCTCCCGGCAGGCCCTCGACGTCGCCACGGGGTGAACCACGGCGAGCGGCGTCCGGCCGGGCCCCTCACCCGGGCCTGTGCACGCCCACGTCACCCCGGGGTGAGGGTTCGGACCGCGACCTGACCGAAGCCCCCGGGAGCCGGCGGCCCGGACACCACAAGGCGGCGGTGCGATCAACGCACCGCCGCCTTGCCTGTTCCGCGGGAAATCAGCCGTCTGCGCCCACGAGCGTGCCGTCGTCGCGCACCTCCGCCGGGTAGGCGATGCGGATGGACTCGCTGGGCCGGCCGGTGGCGGCGGCGATCATGGTGGCCATGAGGTGCTTGGGTACCAGGCAGTCGCTGCAGATGCCGTCCCGGGCGCTGATCCGGACGTCGAGCAGGTCGTCCCTGCTGTCGTCCACGGCCAGGACGTAGCCGTCGGCATCCAGGGTCTTGCGCAGGTTGTCCAGGTGGGTCATCGGTTCCTCCGGGTGGTGGGTCGTCGAGTGTGGGGGTGACCACTACTGTCCCGTGGAGCCCAGGGGTCGCTCCACGGGGTTTCCGTTCCCCGGAAGCAGTCCCGTGAGAGTCGTCGGACCGGTGCGTTGGGCCGGCGGCGGCTGTCACCTGGTGGAAGGCCTCGATGGCGGCGAGGGTGCGGGACGACATGCAGATGACACGCACCAGGGCCCGCCCTCCGGGTGGAGGACGGGCCCTGGGGTGAGGGGAGGAGTGCGGTCAGGCGGCCTCGGCGGACGCGTCATACCGCCCGGTCCTCAGCGGCAGGATGCAGGCCAGGGCGATGACGCCGAGCACCAGGATGTACAGCGAGATCGGCCACGAGGCCCCGAAGCTGGCGTACAGGCTGGTGGCGATGAGCGGGGCGAAGCCGCCGCCGACGATGGAGCCGATCTGATAGGCCGTGGAGGCCCCCGAGTACCGCACGTTCGCCGGGAACAGCTCGGCGATCAGGGCGGCCTGCGGGCCGGCCATCAGGGACTGTGCCAGCAGCACCAGGGCGAAGCCCAGGAGGATGAGCACCGGCTGGGCGGTGTCGACGAGCCAGAAGAAGGGGAAGGCCCCCACGACGACCAGGGCGGCACCGGCGACGAACACCGGCTTCTGGGCGAACCGGTCCGCCAGGACGGCGCCGAGCAGGACGGTGGCCAGGTGGATGACGGCGCCCCCGACGATGAGCCAGAGCATGGTGGGCTGGGGGAGTCCGAGGGCCTTCGTCCCGTAGGCCAGCATGTACACGGAGTAGATGTAGCCGATGGCCGGCGAGGCGGCGGAGGCCAGTCCGGCCAGCACCGTGGTCCCGCCGTGGTCCCGGAACAGCCGTCCGATGGGGAAGCGATCGACCTCCTGGCGTTCCTGGGTCTGCCGGAAGACCGGGGAATCCTCGACCTTGAACCGGAGGTACAGGGCGATGATGATCAGGGCGGCGGAGAGCAGGAACGGTACGCGCCAGCCCCAGGCCGCGAAGGCCTCCGGGGCGAGCGTCGCCGTGACCGCGATGAACACCAGGTTGGACACGATGATGCCCACCGGCAGGCCCATCTGCGGGAAGGCACCATACAGCGCCCGGCTCCTGCGCGGCGCGTACTCCACCGCCATCAGGACCGCGCCACCCCACTCGCCGCCGACGCCGAGGCCCTGGGCGAAGCGCAACAGGACCAGCAGGATCGGTGCCCACACGCCGATGGTGGCGTAGTTGGGCAGCAGGCCGATGCCCACGGTGGCCCCGCCCATGACGAGCATGGTGATCAGCAGCATCTGCTTCCGGCCGATCTGGTCACCGAAATGCCCCGCCAGCAGTCCGCCGATCGGCCGGGCGATGAACCCGATGGCGAAGGTCGCGAACGCTGCGAGCGTCCCGGTGATGGGTTCCTCGGAGGGGAAGAACTGCGGCCCGAAGATCAGGGCCGCGGCGGAGCCGTAGATGAAGAAGTCGTACCACTCGATCGCGGTGCCGATGAAGCTGGCGCCCAGGACCTTGCGTCGCTCGTGCGGGGTCGGGGTCCGGCGGGTCGAGGCGGACGGGCCCGAGGCGGTGGCTGGTGAGGAGGTCATGAGGTGCCGTTCTCCCGAATAGTCGGCTATGAACTGGATCACAACAACTCTCCCGATAGGGGTTCTCATTGTCAACAACTTTGCTGGCAATCCACCGGGCCCCTGTCTACGCTGGTGCCATGAGCCAGCATCCCGCCCCCTCGGCCCGTGCCCGCGAGCTGGTCCGGGGCGCCTACGACCTCCACGTCCACGTGGCGCCGGACGTCATGCGGCGCCGCATCGATGACATCGCCCTGGCCGGGCGCTTCCGGGACCTGGGCCTGGCGGGGTTCGTCATCAAGTCCCACTACGTCCCGACGGCGGAGCGCGCCGAGCACGTGCGCCGCCTCGTCCCCGAGGTGGAGGCCCTGGGCGCGATCACGCTGAACGCCTCGGTGGGCGGCATGAACCCGGTGGCGGTCGAGATCGCCGGGCGTGGCGGGGCGAGGGTCGTCTGGTTCCCCACCGTGGACTCGGACAACCAGCGTTCCTGCCTGGCCGAGGAGCCCGAGGGGGCCACCCCTCCCATGTGGGCGCAGCTCCAGCAGGACCTCGAGGACGCCGGGATGAAGGCGGAGGCCGTCCAGGTCCTTGATCCCGACGGCACGCCGACCACCCGGACCGCCCAGGTCCTCCAGGTCATGGCCAAGCACTCCATGGTCCTGGCCACCGGCCACCTCCACCAGGACGAGTCGGCCGCCCTCGTCCCGGCGGCTCGGGCGGCCGGTGTCGAGCGGATCATCATCACCCACCCCGAGTTCACCTCCCAGCGGATGGGGCTCCGGGCGCAGCAGTCGCTGGCCGCCCAGGGCGTCTTCCTCGAGCGCTGCCTCACCACCCCGCTGACCGGGAAGGTCTCCTGGGACACCTGGCACGCCAACATCCGCGGGGCCGGCATCGAGAACTCCGTCATCTCCACCGACCTCGGCCAGCCCTTCAACCCGCCGGTCGAGGACGGCCTGGCGATCGTGGCGGACCTGATGCTGGAGCACGGCTACTCCGAGGCGGAGATCCGCCTGATGACCGTCCACAACTCCCGGCACCTGGCCGGTGCGGATCCACTGGCCGACGCGCCCTACCACCTGCGCTGATCCCACCCGGGGGATCCTGCGGAGCCGGCCGGCCGTCGCGAGGGTGGTCGGCGACGGGGGCATGCGGCCACTGTCCTCCTCGCCATCCGGGCTGTCGGCGGCGGCGAGCCGCCGCTGTGAAACAATGGATCGTCCTTCCGACGCCACCCGGGGCAGCGGGTGAGTGCGGGGTCGTGGAGACCGCCGACCGCCGCGTCCGGAAGACCGTGAGTGCTAATACAGCCGGCCGTCCGCCAGGCGAACCACCACTTCAGAGGAATCGATGAACCCCGCAGACCACCACCCTGTCCACCCTGCCGACTGGCCGGACGACCGGCCGGACGGCCAGTCCGTCGCGGTACCGGCACCCGACCGCCCGGTGGCCGCGCCGCCGTCGGGGACCGCTGCCCGCTTCGCCCCCACCGGCACCGGCCTGTACGCCGTCTTCACCGCCGTGATGGCCACCGTGCTGATCCTGTCCAACATCGGCGCCTCCAAGGGCGTGACCTTCGGACCGATCGTCACGGACGGCGGCTTCTTCCTGTTCCCGCTGGCCTACATCATCGGTGACGTCGTCTCCGAGGTGTACGGCTTCCGGGCCTCGCGGCGGGCCATCATCACGACCTTCGCCCTCTCGGTCTTCGCCGCCGGCTGCTACTGGGTGATCATCGCCCTGCCCGGCGCCGAGTGGTACGACGGCCAGGACGCCCTCGTGCGCACCCTGGCCCCCGTGCCCCTCATCGTGCTGGCCTCCCTGCTGGGCTTCCTCGTCGGCCAGCTGGCGAACTCCTGGCTCATGGTCCGGCTGAAGCGCCGGGCGGGGGAGCGGCAGCTGTTCGGGCGCATCGCCGCGTCCACGCTCGCCGGCGAGTTCCTGGACACCCTCGTGTTCTGCTCGATCGCGGCGGGGGTCATCGGCATCACGGACGTGCCGACGTTCGTCAACTACGTGGTGGTCGGCTTCGTGTTCAAGTCGGTCGTCGAGATCGTGCTGTCCCCGGTGACCATGTGGGTCATCGGCCGGGTCAAGCGGGCCGAGCCGGCCTACGCCTGAGGCCGGACCGGGCCGGTGTGCCGAGCGGGCGGCCTCAGCCCAGTGCCCGGCGCACCGCGTCCACGATCTCCTCGGTGTCCGCGTGCTGCCCGACCATCGTCACGACGGCGACCGGTCGCTGCGCCGGGGCCTCGGCGGCGGCCGCCGGCTCCCGGTAGCCCTGCAGCATCACGCGGATCAGCTGCCCGGCCTGCGCGGAGAACTCCTCCCGCAGGCCGTCCTGCTGCTCACGCAGCCATCGGCGCAGGTAGGAGTTGTGCAGGGCCACGCAGGCCCCGGCCAGTGCCGCCGAGAGGGGCCCGGCGTCGGCCGTGTCGCCGAGCGCTCCGGTGGCCACCAGGCGGTCGGCCAGCCAGTGGCGGAACACCGCCTCGTAGCGGTGCGAGGTCAGCAGCTCCCGGTTGCGCAGGGCCTGTGACTGGCGCAGCAACCGGTGGCGGGCCATGGTGCGGTCGGCGTCGTCCAGGTGATGGCGGAACACCAGCAGCAACCCCTCGCGCAGGGCCGAGGCGGTGTCGTGGTCGGTACCGGCCAGGAAGTCCTCGAGCCGGGAGAGCATGTCCGCGTGGTCGGCGAAGACCACGTCCTCCTTGCCGCCGAACGTCCGGAAGAAGGTGGCCCGGCTCATCCCGGCCTCGCGGGCCAGCTCGTCGGCGGTGGTACCGTCCCAGCCCTGGGCGTCCAGCAGGCGCAGCAGGGCGGTGAGGGTCTGCGGGGCAGGGCGCTGGTCCATACCGTTATGATACCGCGTCTCTTGACATGAGACTGAGTGTCAGCGGATAGTGGTGGGCGTCACCCTGAACGTCTCCGGAGGCCCCCATGACCACCCAGTCCGACGTGTCGGCACCCACCGATCGCCCCCAGCTTCCCACCGCCGAGCCCGACTACGAGGTCAGCGCCCCGCTGGACACCGACGCCTACGCGGTCTTCGCCGACCTGCCGGACGGGGAACTGGCGGTCTGGCGCCGGGCCCGGGAATTCGTCACCCCGGAGGTGCTGCAGCAGATGCACCGGGCGTGGGACCTGGCGCAGTACCCGCTGGACCTGGTCCAGCGGATGGGCCGGATGGACCTGCTGCGCGACGGCGTGGCGGTGGACGGGCTGCCGGAGGTCTCCCGGGTGGCCGCGGGCCTGGCCACCATGGAGCTCTCCCGCGGGGACGGCTCCCTGGCCACGGTCGTGGCCGTGCAGGGCGGGCTGGCCATGCGGTCCATCGAACTGTGCGGCTCGGAGGAGCAGCGGCGGCGGTACCTGGCGCCCATGGCCGGCGGCGAGCTGCTCGGCTCCTTCGCGCTGACCGAGCCCACGCACGGCTCCGACGCCGTCGGCCTGGAGACCACGGCCACGCCCACCGCCGGCGGGTGGCTGCTCAACGGCCACAAGAAGTGGATCGGCAACGGCGCCAGCGGAGGCGTCACCGTGGTGTGGGCCCGCTCCACCGAGGACGGGAAGGTCCGCGGGTTCATCGTGCCGCAGGAGTCCGAGGGGTACCGGGCCAGCGTCATCGAGGGCAAGATCGCCCTGCGCGCCATCCACCAGGCGGACATCACCCTCGACGGGGTGTTCGTCCCCGAGGACCACGTGATGCCGGACGCGACCTCCTTCCGCGACACCTCCCGCGTGCTGTTCTCCACTCGCGTGGGTGTGGCCTGGTCCGCCGTGGGCCAGGCCCTGGGGTGCTTCGAGGGCGCCCTGCAGTACGTGCAGCAACGCCGGCAGTTCGGCCGCCCGCTCGCCGCCTCCCAGATCGTCCAGGAGCGCCTGGCCCGGATGCTCTCCCAGCTCACCCAGGTCCAGCTGCTGGTGCTGCGGGCCGCGCAGCTGGAGGACCGCGGCACCCTCACCGGTCCCCAGGCGTCCATGGCCAAGTACTCCGCCACCCGGGCCGCACGGTCCATCGCCCAGGACGCCCGGGACCTGCTGGGCGGCAACGGCATCCTCATCCGCCACGAGGTCGGCCGGCACTTCGCCGACATCGAGGCCCTGCACACCTACGAGGGCACCGAGACCGTCCAGGCCCTGATCATCGGCCGCGACCTGACCGGCGTCTCCGCCTTCGCCTGAGAGGATCACCTCCATGACACAGCCCGCCATGACACAGCAGCCACCGCAGGCCCCGCGGGGCTCCCGGTCCGCCGCCCCGGCAGACGTCCACTCGGCCTCCACCGAACCCCTCACGCCCCTGGGGTTCCTGGGCCGGGCCGCCGCCGTGTTCCCGGACCGCGAGGCCGTGGTCTACGGGGCCCGCCGCTCCACGTACCGCGAGTTCGCCGCGGAGGTCCAGCAGTTGGCCCGGGCCGTGCGGGCACGGATCCGGCCGGGCGAGACGGTCACGGTGATCGCCCCGAACATCCCGGCCATGCTCATGGCCCACTTCGCCGTGCCCCTGGCCGGGGGCGTGCTCAGCCCGCTCAACCCGCGGCTGACCGCCCGGGAACTGGCCTACATCCTGGAGCACTCCGAGGCCAGGGTCGTGTTCGCGGACGGTGACGTCGCCGCCACGGTGCGCGACGTCGTCGGGAACCTCCCGCAGGCCCCGCTGGTGGTGGAGATCGTGGACACCGAGGCCGGGCACGCGGGCCCGGCGGGCCCCGCCGGCTCGCTCACCTACGACGACTTCCTCGCCCAGGGTCTGGCCGGCCCCGACCTGCCCTGGTGGGTGGCGGACGAGCAGGCACCGATCACCCTGAACTACACCTCCGGCACCACCGGGCCGCCCAAGGGGGCGCTCTACACCCACCGCGGGGCGTACCTGGCGGCCGAGGGCGCGGTGTTCCACAACGGCTACACCGGGGCCACGCGCTACCTGTGGACCCTGCCGATGTTCCACTGCAACGGCTGGTGCACCCCGTGGGCCGTCACGTCCGCGGCGGGCACCCACGTCTGCCTGCGGGCCGTGCGGCAGGACGCCATCTGGGACGCGTTCGACCACGAGGGCATCACCCACCTGTGCGGGGCGCCGATCGTGTGCGCCATGATCCACGAGTCCGAGCGCGCCCGCCCCCTGGACCGGGAATTGCGGATGACCACCGCGGGGGCCGCACCGCCGCCGTCGGTGATCGAGGCCCTGGAGTCGCTGAACATCACCCCCGTGCACGTCTACGGGCTGACCGAGGTCTACGGCCCGTTCACCATCTGCGAGCCGCAGCCGGCGTGGGCGCAGCTGCCTGCTGCCGAGAGGGCGCGACTGATGGCGCGTCAGGGCGTGCCCATGGTGCACGCCGGGGAGGTGGCCGTCATGGACCCGGACCTGAACCGGGTGCCCGCCGACGGCGAGACCCTCGGCGAGGTGGTGCTGCGCGGCAACGGCGTGATGAAGGAGTACTTCAAGAATCCCGAGGCCACCGCGGAGGCCTTCCGGGGCGGTTGGTACCACACCGGTGACCTGGGCGTGATGTACCCGGACGGCTACATCCAGCTGATGGACCGGGCCAAGGACATCATCATCTCCGGCGGGGAGAACATCTCCTCCATCGAGGTGGAGGGCGTGCTGCACGCCCACCCGAAGGTCTCCGACGTGGCCGTGGTGGGCGTCCAGGACGACAGGTGGGGCGAGCGCCCGGTGGCGTTCGTGGTGACCGAGGCCGGTGCGCAGGTCTCCGCCGACGAGTTGCGGGCCCACTGCAGGCAGAGCCTGGCCGGGTTCAAGGTGCCGGACCGGGTCGAGTTCGTCCAGGAGCTGCCGCGGACCGCCACCGGCAAGATCCGGAAGAACACCCTGCGGGCGCTGCAGGACGGTGACGGTTCCCCGGCGGTGGGCTGAGCCTTCCCCGAGGTACGGCGGGCCGCCCACACTGGGGGCATGCCCCACCCCGTGATGTACGACGACGGTGACCGCCACTTCCAGCGCGTGCGCGAGCTGGCGCTGGCCTTGCCGGAGGCACGGATGAAGGTCTCGCACGGCCGGCCGGCGTTCTACACGCAGAAGGTGTTCGCCTACTACGGCGGCTCGGTCAAGGGCCCCGCGGGCACCGGCGGTGCGGGTTACGTGGAGCACCCGAGATGCGTCATGGTGCTGCCCGAGGAGGAGGACGTGGGTTTCCTCGAGCAGGATCCCCGCGCCTTCCGGCCGGCCTACCTGGGTGCCCACGGCTGGTACGGGATCGACCTGGACGGACTGGACCCGCAGGACGATGCGGGCTGGGACGAGGTCTCCGAGTGGCTGCAGTCCAGTTTTCGGCTGACCGCGCCGGCCCGGCTGGCCCGGGCCCTGGACGCCGGCTGACGGCGTCACCGGGCGTCATCTACGAGGCGCGCGAGCGGGACGGGCAGGCTATGTGACCTGCGGTGGCGAAACATGACCCCGGCGGTTGGCCCGGCGCCGGCCGCGGCCTACGGTGGCTGCAGAATCACGAGATCCGGTGCCAAGCCCTGGCTGGCCGGACGGCAACCCTCTCTCCGTAGTGGGGTGCTCCAGGTGATGATTCGGCCCGTACGCGACCGCTGCGGGCAAGTACGGCACCACCTCGGAGGACACCACGCGCGGCCGCGGGCCGGGTGCCTCCCCCGCGCGGCTCGCACGGGCCCCGGGTGCCACGGATGACCGAAAGGCTCCATCGTGACCCACACCGCCACCCCGGAGAACACCCCCGTCCCCGGTGACGCCGCACGGACCGGACTTCCCCGCTTCGAGGAGCTGAGGGCTGCCACTGCCGGTGCTCCGCCCACGGACGTCCAGCTCAGCGAGCACTTCGCCCCCGTCTTCCGGATCATCGCCGAGGGGGCCCACCAGCGCGAACAGGACCACGAACTGGCCTTCGCCGCGATCGAGCACCTGCGCGGCTCGGGATTCACCCGGGTCCGCCTCGCCCGCGAGTTCGGGGGGATCGGGGCGAGCCTTCCCCAGCTCGCCGGCCTGCTGGTGGACCTGGCCGCCGCGGACTCGAACCTGCCCCAGGCCCTGCACGGGCACTTCATGTTCACCGAACAGCACCAGAATGAGTCCCAGGGAGCCGTCTCGGCGTGGTGGCTCGCCGAGGTGGCCGCGGGGAAGATCTTCGGCAACGCCCTCGTCGAGTTGCCGCCGTCCGCGGGCAGGCGCCCCGTGCGCTGGACCGACGCGGACCCGGACACCGCCCAGGCGGCTGCCGCGGTCGGGGAGACCGAGATCGCGGAGATCACGGGGGACAAGTTCTACTCCACCGGCGCGATCTTCGCCGACTACCTGCTGGTGACGGCCACCCGGCCCGGCCGCGAGGACGAGGGCCCGATCTTCGCCATCGTGGACGCCAGGGACCGGGGCGTGGCGCGGACCGATGACTGGAACGGCTTCGGGCAGCGACTCACCGCCTCCGGCACCACCACCTTCGACGACGTCCCCGTGCGTGCGCACCGGACCCAGGAGTTCAACGTCCCCACCGGCGTACTGGCCTATTCGGTGCTGTGGGTCGTGCTGGCCGCCACGCAGGCCGGCATCGGTGCGGCGGCGCTGTCCTCGATCACGGACTTCGTGCGCGCCCGCCGGCGCACCTACGACCACGCCACCGCCGAGACCCCCGCCGAGGACCCGCTGGTCCACCAGGTGATCGGCTCCGTCTCCGCCAAGGTCTCCGCCGCCCGGCACATCGTGACCGGCGCCGCCGCCGTCGTCGAGGACTCCTACCGGAGGGTGCGCGGTCACCTCGACTTGGAGGACCCGGTGGTGCTGGACGCCCACACCCGCGCCAACATCGCCCTGTCCGAGGCCACCCTGGTCGTCTCCGAGGTGATCCTGGAGGCCACCAACCAGATCTTCGAGTCCGGTGGCGCCTCCGCCACGGACGCCTCGAGGCAACTGCACCGGCACTGGCTGAACGCCCGCACCATCGCCAGCCACACACCGCTGGTCTACCGCGCCCAGGCGGTGGGGAACTACCGGCTCAACGGCACCGTCCCGCCGTTCCACTCCACCGCCCGCAACTCCGACCCGCAGGCCGACGCCACGACCGCCGGCGCGGGAGCGACCACCGCACCCACCACCGAAGGAGCATGATGACCACCACGCCAGAACGGCAGGCCCCGACCACCGCCACGGTCCCGGACGGGCCGGAAGACCGGTCCGCCGCACGGTTCGCCGAGGTGCGGGCGCGACTGGCCCCCGTCTTCCGCTCCATCGCCGCGAGCGCGGCCGCGCGGGAGGCCGACCGGATCATCGACCGGGACGCCGTCCGCGCCCTCGCCGAGGCCGGCTTCACCTCGTTGCGCGTACCGGTGGAGTACGGCGGCTCCGGCCTGAGCTTCGCCCAGTCCGCGGAGCTGATCGTCGAGCTCGCCGCCGCGGACTCCAACCTGGCCCAGGCGCTGCGTGCCCACCTCATCAACCAGGAGAACGTGCTGGGCCACCCGGACCCGGCCTTCCGGGACCGGTGGCTGCGCCGCCTCGGTGCGGGGGCCGTCGTCGGCAACGCCATCACGGAGGTGAACAACGCGGTGGGGGAGGGGACCACCCGGCTGGTCCGGGACGACGGGGGAACATGGCGTCTCACCGGCACGAAGTACTACTCGACCGGGTCCCTGTACGCGGACTGGATCATCGTGGCGGCGGTCGACGCCCGCGGTGAGGAGATCGCCGCCACCGTGGCCGCGGACGCCCCCGGAGTGCGGCTCCTGGACGACTGGGACGGTTTCGGCCAGCAGCTCACGGCCTCCGGGACCACGGTGTTCGAGAACACCCCGGTCGACCCGGAGGAGGTCTACACCTCCGGCCTGGACGACGGCACCCGCGTGGCCACCGGCCAGGCCTCCTGGCAGTTCCTGCACCTGGCCACCCTGACCGGCATCGCCCAGGCGATCGTGCGGGATGCCGGGGACTACGTGCGCGGCCGGCACCGGTCCTTCAGCCACGGCGTGACCGAACTGCCCCGAGACGACGCCCAGGTGCTCCAGGTGGTCGGCGACCTGTCCTCCGCGGCCTTCGCGGCCCGTGCCGCCCTCGACTCCGTGGTGGCAACCCTGGGCGGCGTCCTCGAACGGGAGGCCGCGGGGCAGGCGCTGCCGGAGGAGGACGTCAACGCCCTGTACGTGCTCGTCTACCAGGCCCAGCAGGTGATCGCCCGGAACGTGCTGACCGCCGCGACCCAGCTGTTCGAGGTGGGCGGTGCCTCCGCCACCAGCCAGGCGAAGGGACTGGACCGGCACTGGCGCAACGCCCGCGTACTGGCCAGCCACAACCCGCTCATCTACCGCGCGCGGATCATCGGCGAGTGGGAGGTCAACGCCACCCCGCCGTCCCGGTCCTACCGCATCGGCTCCGCCTGACCCACGGACCGGCCCTGCGCCGCAGGCCCCCGTCGTGCACCGCACGGCGGGGGCCTTCGCGTGCCCGGGTCCCCAGATGTCGCCGTGTGACCTTCCGGCGCCATGGACGGACCCGGCGGCCGCCGCACCGGCCGGGGATGACGGGACGTTAACCGGTGCCGGCAGACCCCTTGGCGGGACCGGCGCCGGGGTCTACGCTCGGAAACGGAATCACGAGATCCGGCCATAAGCCCTGGCTGACCGGACAGCAACCCTCTCGCTGTAGTGGGGTGCTCCAGGTGATGATTCGGCCGGCACGCACCCGTGACCGGCAAGTACGGCACCCCGCCCGGTGCTTCGAGGCCTGCCTGAGCGGGCCCCGGTGCGTTCCGGGCATCCCCGGAGTGCCACCGACCGGGAAGAGACACCATGGCCCCCATCGCCCGCACGCCCCTGCGCTTCAACGCCTTCGTCATGAACACCACCAGCCACATCCACCACGGACAATGGCGCCGCCCTGACGCAGGCCAGACCGAGTTCACGGACGTCAACACCTGGATCGACCTGGCCCGCACCCTCGAGGCCGCGAAGTTCGATGCGATGTTCTTCGCGGACGTCGTCGGCCACTACGGCGACGCCGACGCCGACTACTCCGTGTACGTCAACGAGGGCCTGCAGATCCCCTCCAACGACCCGACCGTGCTGCTCGGCGCGCTGGCCGTGGTCACCGAGCACATCGGCCTGGCCACCACCTCCAACGTCTTCCAGTCCCACCCGTTCCAGTTCGCCCGCCAGCTCTCCACGCTCGACCACATCTCGAACGGCCGGATCGCCTGGAACATCGTCACCGGGACCCAGGACAACGGATCACGCAACTTCGGCCTGCCGCGGCTGACCGACCACGCCGAGCGCTACGCCTGGGCCGAGGAGTACGTGGACGTCGCCTACAAGCTCTGGGAGGGCTCATGGGACGAGGGCGCGGTCCTCAAGGACCGGCAGGGCTCCCGGTACTCGGATCCGGCGAAGGTCCACAAGATCCACCACGAGGGCCCGCGCTACTCGGTGGAGGGCCCGCACCTGCCCTCACCGTCCCCGCAGCGCACCCCGCTGCTGTACCAGGCGGGATCCTCCGCCTCCGGCCGGGACTTCGCCGCCCGCAACGCCGAGGCCGTGTTCCTCATCGCGGCCACCCCGGACATCGCCCGCCAGCAGATCGAGGACACCCGCCGCCGCGCCGTCGAGGCCGGCCGGGCGCCGGAGGACATCAAGTTCTTCCAGGGCCTGAGCTTCGTCATCGGCGAGACCGAGCACCAGGCCCGGCGCAAGCTGGCCGAGTACGAGGAGTACGCCTCCGTGGAGGGCTACCTGGCCCACGCCGCCCTGGTCGACCCGGACGGCCGCGTCTACCCGCCCGAGACCCCGCTGAAGGACCTGGAGACGAACACCCAGAAGGGCTTCTCCGAGTGGACCTCCCAGGCCATCACGGACCGCGAGCCCGTGGTCGCCGACGTCGCCTGGCGCAGCCACCGCAACAACCGGCTGGTCGGCACCCCCGAGCAGATCGCGGACCAGCTCCAGGAGTGGCAGGCCGCCGGCGTGGACGGCATCAACGTCATCAACTGGGTGATCCCGGGCTCCTTCGAGGAGTTCGCGGACCAGGTCCTGCCCGTGCTGCGTGAGCGCGGCCTGGCCCAGGCCGAGTACGCACCGGGCACCCTGCGCCAGAAGCTCTTCGGCCGGGACCGCCTGCCCCAGACGCACCCCGCCGCCCGGTACCGGGGTGCCTTCGCCGCCGTGCCGACCGGGGCCTGACCCCCACCACCCACCCCCGCCTGCGCTGGACCACGGCGAAAGGAACCCCATGAGCACCCCACCTTCCCCGAGCGCGCCCGGAATCCGGACGACGCCCCGCACCCTTCGACGCACCGGACCCCGGACGGCCGCGATCGCCGCCCTGGCGGCGGCCACGCTGGTCCTGAGTGCCTGCGCCGGTGGCGACGGTACCGGCCGCGGCGCCGGAACGGATCCCGACGCCGGCCCGGAGCAGGCGGCGCTGACCGGCGCCACCGGCACCGGGCAGCCGGTCCAGGGCGGCGTGATCGAGTACGGCCACCTCCAGGAGCCCAACTGCATCTTCGGGGGCTGGATCCAGGAGAACTTCACCGCCCGCCAGGTCCTGGACAACCTGGTGTCCCACACCGAGGACGGCTCGGTGGTCCCGTGGATCGCCACCGGCTGGGAGGTGTCGGAGGACGGCAGGGCCTGGACCCTGCAGTTGCGCGAGGACGTCACCTTCACGGACGGCACCGCCCTGGACGCCGAGGCCGTGGCCTACAACTTCGACTACTGGCTGGACGGCGGCAACGGCACCGCCGCCGCCCACCTCGGCGGGTTCTACGACCACTCCGAGGTGCTGGACGAGCACACCGTCCGGATCCACCTGTCCGCCCCGTTCTCCCCGTTCCTGTCCACCATCTCCCAGTCCTACTTCGGCCTGCAGTCGCCCACGGCCCTGCGGACCCGCACCGAGGAGGAGAACTGCACCGAACCCATCGGCTCCGGGCCGTTCACCGTCAAGGACTGGAAGCGGGGGGAGTACATCGAGTTCGAGCGCAACGACGACTACGACTGGGCACCGCAGAACGCCCGGCACCAGGGCCCCGCCCACGTGGCGGGCATCCGGTGGAACATCGTCCCGGACAACACCTCCCGGTACGGTTCGCTGCTGTCCGGGGAGATGGACGCGATCGGCGAGGTGCCGGCCGTGAACATCGCCCAGGCCCGCGAGGACTACGACTTCACGCAGTACATCACCCCCGGCAGGCCCGTGGTGATGAGCCTGAACACGCAACGGGGCATCTTCACGGACCAGCGGGTCCGTCAGGCCCTCAGCTTCGCCACGGACCGGGAGGCCAACGTCGCCTCGGCCTTCCTCGGCACCGTCCCGTTCGAGCCCAGCGGCTACCTCTCCCAGACCACCCCGGACTATGACGAGGAGGCCGCCACCGAGTACCCGTTCGACCTGCACCGGGCCAACGAGCTGCTGGACCGGGCCGGCTGGACCGGCCGGGACGCCGACGGCACCCGGACGAAGGACGGCCGGCGCCTGCAGGCGCTCGTGGTCTACGGCCTGAACAGCATCATCACCCCGGACGGCAACACCGTGATCCAGAACGTCCAGGAGCAGGCGCGGGCCGCCGGCTTCGACCTGGTGCTGCGCCCGGGCACGCCGTCCGAGTTCTTCGGGGGCGCTTTCTCCACGCCGGAGAGCTACGACGCCCAGGTGGGGTACTGGACGAGCCCGCACGCCGGGATCCTGAACATCAACTACCGGCCCTCCACCGAGGACGCGCCGAACGGCGCCAACACCACGTTCCTGGACGAGACCCGGGTGTTCGAGACCATCCAGTCCGCGCTGCAGGCCCCCACGCCCGAGGAGGTCACCGAGCGGTTCTCCCAGGCCCAGCACGAACTCAGCGAGCTGGCACCGGCGATCGGCCTGTACACCCAGACCAACACGCTGGCCGTGGGCGGGGATGTCACGGGCCTCTGGCTCGACCCCGCCCAGGGCGGTCCGGTGTTCCACGACGCCCATTTCACCTCCGAGGACGCCCGGGACGCCTCCCGCGCCCTCAGCCCGGACACCGCAGACACCCCGGACGCCGAAGACGCCGCGGACGCCGCGGCCGAGAACGAGGACTGACCCATGTCCCTGACCACCCAACACCGCACCCGAC
>JAPFFX010000103.1 GCA_026645375.1 Citricoccus sp. WCRC_4
TCCCAGGTCCTGGACCAGGGACTGCAGCCCGGGTGTCTCGATGACCAGGGCGGGAGCCGCGGACTGCACTGTGGCGCCCGACGGTGACGTGTCCGTGCCGCCGGCGTGCACCGCTCCCCCGGTGGCCGGTTCCGGGCCCGGCACCGGGCCGGGGGCCGGGGTGACGCGGAGGAGTTCGCGGACCGCGCGGTAGCGGACCCGGTCCCCCGGGCGCACGAGCGCCGGGGAGGGCCGTTCCAGGTCCCACATCGTCGCGTCGGTGTGGCCGAGCAGCTGCCAGCCTCCCGGGGAGCTGCGCGGGTAGACGGCGGAGAAGTGCCCGGCGATGGCCACCGACCCCGCGGGGACGCTCGTGCGCGGGGTGGACCGGCGGGGCACCTGGAGGGGGTCGTCCTCGGCCACGAGGTAGGTGAAACCGGGCGCGAATCCCCCGAACGCCCCGGTCCACAGGGTGTGCGTGTGCACCCGCACGACGCCGTCCGCCCCGAGGCCGGTCAGCTGCCCGACCTCGACGAGGTCCTCGCCGTCGTAGACCACGTCGATGTCCACGGTGCGGCCGGACTGACCGGCTCGGTCCGCGATCGCCAGCGCCTGGACGGCGCGGGCGCCGGCCACGGCCGCGGCCCGGTGGGTGAAGGACAGCGTCACGGTCTCGGCGGCAGCCACCGCCTCCACCTGGTCCGGCAGGGGTGCGGCCGTCAGCTGCGCGTGCAGGGCCACGACGTCGGCCAGCGAGGGGCACTCGATGAGGAACGCCCGGGTGCCGGCCCAGCGCAGGGGGCGCGGCGCCGTCGTGGGCGTGCCGGACGGGGCCGCGGAGCCGGCTGGGGAGGTGGCCGGGTCGATCATGCGAACGGTCCCACCTGCACACCGGCCTCCTCCAGTGCGGAGCGCACCGCGGCGGCCATGGACACGGCCCCGGCGGTGTCCGAGTGCACGCAGATGCTCGCCGCCTCCATGCGCAGGTCGCTGCCGTCGATCGCCGTGAGCCGGTGCTCGGTGGCGAGCCGGACCATGCGGCGGGCCACCTCGGCCTCGTCGTGCAGGACGGCGCCGGCCTCCCGACGGGAGACGAGCGTGCCCTCGGGAGTGTAGGCGCGGTCGGCGAAGGCCTCGGTCACCACGCGCAGGCCCGAGGCCTCGGCGATCTCGATGGCCGCGGAACCGGGCAGCAGGAGCAGGGGCAGGTCCTGGCCGAAGTCCTTGACCGCGTCCACCACGGCGCGGGCGTGCTCACGGTGGTGGACGATCGCGTTGTACAGGGCGCCGTGGGGCTTCACGTAACGGACCGCGGTGCCGGCCGAGCGGGCCATCGCCTCGAGCGCACCGATCTGGTACAGGATGTCGTCCGCGAGCTCCGTGGGCGAGCAGTCCAGGAAGCGGCGGCCGAAGCCGGCGAGGTCGCGGTAGGACACGTGGGCGCCGACCGTGGCGCCGGCGGCGGCCGCGTACCGGCAGGTCTGGGCGATGATCGACGGGTCCCCGCCGTGGAAGCCGCAGGCGACGTTGGCCGAGGACACGGACCGCAGGATCGCGGCGTCGTCACCCATCGTGTAGGAGCCGAAGGCCTCGCCGACGTCGCTGTTCAGGTCCATGCGCAACGCGCCGTGCTGGTCCAGGGTGACCATGTGGTGACCTCCGTCTCATCGGGTGGTCACTCCAGAATGCACCACAGACCCGGATTGTTCAACAATCCGGGCCTGTGGTGCCGGCGGGCGTCAGGCGTGCGGCACGACGACGGCGCGGCCGGAGACCTGGCCGTCCACCAGCGCCCGGTAGGCCTCGAGGGCCTGGTCCATCGGGTACGTGGTGTACATCGGCGTCAGCTGGCCGGCCGTGAACATGTCCACGACCTCGTGCAGTTCCTCGATGGTGCCCCAGTAGGTGCTGGTCAGCTCCACCTCGTAGGGCGCGGTGAAGAAGGACCACTCGTAGGGGTGGCCGGCGATCCCGACGATCGTGCAGCGGCCCTGGCGGGCCATCGAGGACATGGCGGCCTGGATGGTCGGCTTGACGCCGACGAAGTCGAATGCGGCGTCCACGCCCCGGCCACCGGTGATCTCGCGGATCCGCTCGACCTGCCCCTCTCCCCCGGGCACGGTGAGGGCGCCCAGCCTCTCGGCCTCGGCCATCGCCTCCTCCTTCGTGTCGGTGGCGATGATCGTGGCCCCGGTGAGGGCCTTGAGGATCTGCACGCCCAGCAGCCCCAGGCCGCCCAGCCCGATGACGAGGGCGTACTTGCCCCCGCCGTTGAGCTTCGGCAGCGCCAGCTTGATGGCGTGGTACGGGGTCAGGCCGGCGTCGGACAGTGAGGCTGCGGCAATGGGGTCGGCCTCGCCCAGCGGGACCAGGTTGCGGGCCGGCACGCGCACGTACTCGGCCATGCCGCCGTCGCGCCCCAGGCCGATGCCGAGGTACGGCATCGTGGCGGCGTTCTCGCAGTACGTGTCCTGGCCGCGGGAGCACGCCCGGCAACGCTGGCAGCCGACGGGCCCGTAGACGAGGAAGGCGTCCCCGACGTTCAGGCCCTCCACGCCCGGGCCGAGCTCCTCGATCCAGCCGGAGTTCTCGTGGCCGAGGATGAAGGGCGGCTTCTGCGCACCGGGCGCACCCTCGGTGAAGTCCTGGAAGATCGCGACGTCGGAGTGGCAGGCTCCCGCGCCGGCCACCTTGAGCAGGACCTCGCCGGGGCCGGGGACCGGCCGCTCGACGTCCTTGAGGGTGGGGAAGGCCTGGTAGTTCTCGAACACGACTGCGCGCATGGAGTCCGCTCCTGTTCCTGATCGTGGGATGGGTCGGGGCCGGATGGCCGGTGGATGGCTGGATGGATGGACGGGGACGGTGGGGTGACCGGCCCGGGCAGGGCGCAGCGGCCGGCACCGGCCCGGGCAGGGCTCAGATGGCGCCGGAGCTGCCCAGCAGCGCACCGATCGCGAAGGTCACCGCCAGGGCGAGCACGCCCCCGACGACGACCCGCACCGTCGGCCTCAGGACGGGCGCCCCGCCGAGCCAGGCGCCGGCGGCGCCGGTCAGGGCGAGCGCGACCAGGGTCACGGCGAAGGTCAACGGGATCCGGAGGTCCGTGGGAGCGAGCACGATCGTGAGGAAGGGCAGCAGCGCGCCGATGAGGAAGGCCAGGAAGGAGGCGCCGGCCGCCCGCCAGGGGCTGAGCACCTCGTCCTCGGAGAGGTTGAGTTCGGCCCGCAGGTGCGCGCGGATCGGATCCAGCGCGGTGAACTCCTCGGCCACGCGCCGGGCGGTCGGTGCGGACAGGCCCTGGCCCCGGTAGATCTCCACCAGTTCCTCGAGTTCGCCCTCCGGGTCCTGGGCGAGTTCGCGGCGCTCCTTGTGGATGAGTGCCGTCTGGCTGTCCGAGGACGAGGAGACGGAGACGTACTCACCCAGCGCCATGGAGATCGCCCCACCGGCCACGGCCGCCACCCCGGCGATGAGCACCGGGGCATCGGCGGTGGTGGCGGCCGCCACGCCCACCACCGTGGCGGCCACGGACACGATGCCGTCGTTGGCGCCGAGCACGCCGGCCCTCAGCCAGTTCAGGCGCTGCGCCAGGGACTCACCGTCACCGTGGGGTTCATGGCGCCCCGGATGGCCGGGTGCTCCCGTCCCGGTGCCGCCCCGGGTCTCTCGCGCTTCGCTCATGGCCCCAGTCTGGCCATTGACGCGGACCGCCTCCAGAGCCCGGGCACTGACGATTACGTCACAGCCAGGGGGCGCGGACCTGGCCGGAGGCCTTGACGTCGGCGATGGTGGCGCAGCCCATGAGCTGCATGGCCGTGCGCACCTCGGCGGTGAGCAGCTCGATCGCGCGGGTCACGCCCTCCCGCCCCCCGGCCATCAGGCCGTACAGGTAGGCACGCCCGATGAGGGTGAAGTCGGCACCGAGGGCCAGGGCGGAGATGATGTCCGCACCGGAGAGGATGCCGGAGTCGAGGATGATCTCGACGCCGGTTCCGGCCTCGGCACGCACCTCCCCCAGGGCCTTCAGGGACACCGGGGCGCGGTCGAGCTGGCGGCCGCCGTGGTTGGACACGACCAGCCCGTCCGCCCCGGCGTCCAGGGCGAGCCGGGTGTCCTGTGCGGTCAGCACGCCCTTGACCACGAGCCTCCCGGGCCAGTTCGCCCGGACCCACTCGAGGTCGGCCACGGAGAGCGTGGGGTCGAACATGGAGTTGATCAGGGTCGGCAGGTCGTGCGTGGTGCCGCTGAGGGAGGCGAACGTCAGCGGGTCGGTGCTCAGGAAGTTGAACCACCACTCCGGACGGTAGGACGCATCGAGCACGGTGCGCGCGGACAGCCGCGGCGGGATCGTCATGCCGTTGCGCACGTCCCGGAGCCGCTGGCCGGCCACCGGGGTGTCCACCGTGACCAGCAGCGTGTCGTAGCCGTTGGCCCACGCCCGGTCCAGGAGTCCCCGGGACTTCTCGCGGTCCCGCCACAGGTAGAGCTGGAACCACCGCCGCCCGCCCGGTGCCGCCTGGGCCACCTGCTCGACGGAACGGGTGCCCATGGTGGACAGGGTGAAGGGGATCCCCGCACGGGCCGCGGCGGCGGCACCGGCGTCCTCCCCCTCGGCGTGCATGAACCGGGTGAACCCGGTCGGGGCGATCCCGAACGGGAGGGCGGAGGGCCCACCGGCGATGGTCGTGGACAGGTCCGCCTCCGCCGTGCCGTGGAGGATCCGGGGCAGCAGTTCGGTCGACTCGAAGGCCTCACGGGTGCGGCGGGCCGTGAGCTCGTTCCCGGCCGCCCCGTCCACGTAGTCGAAGGCCGGACGGGGGGTGCGCCGCCGGGCGATGGACCGCAGGTCGGCCACGTCGGCGGCCCCGCGCAGCCGGTGGGCCCGGCGGCCCAGGCCCGGCGCGCTGAACTTCATCAGCGGGAGCAGTTCGGAGGGTTGGGGCAGTCGGCGTCTCAGTCCGGACACGGGAGGTCCTTTCGGGGTCACGGGGCGGGAGGGCGGCGGGGCAGAGGGGTCGGGAGGGACTGCGGGGCGGAGTCGTCCGCCGGTGATCAGTGTCTCTCGGCGTTCGGGGCCAGGAAGACGGCGACGGCCGAGAGCAGGCAGCACAGCGCCACGTAGGCCCCGCCCGCCCACAGTCCGCCGAGGGAGGCCACGAGCCCGGTGACCACCAGCGGGGTGGTGCCGGCGACGAGTGCGCCGTTGGCCTCCCGTGCCACCGCGATCCCGCTGAAGCGTTCGCGCGGCGGGAACAGGCCGGCCAGGTAGGCGCCCTGCGCCCCCGAGGTGAACGCGATGACGAGGACATAGCCGAGCGCGATCGCCACGGCGGCGAGGAGCGCATTCCCGCTCGACAGCGCCCCCAGCAGGGGGAAGACGTAGAGCGCGCCGGCCGCCGATCCCGCGGCCAGCACGACGCGCGGGCCGTAGCGGTCGGCGGCCAGGCCGCCGACCGGCGTGGCCACGACGCCGGCGAGGGAGCCGAGGGTGACCGCGGTCAGGGCCGCGGCCCGGTCGAGGCCGACCTCCGGGGAGGTCATCAGGGACAGGGCGTACACGGCCATCGTGTAGTTCAGCGCGTTGTGCCCCGTCACGCCCAGGAAACCCAGCAGGACGGCCCGGCGGTGCCGGCGGAACAGCTCCACCACGGGCACCCGGTCCCGCTCCCCGTGCTCGGCGGCGCTCTCCTGGGCCTGGACGTACTCGGGGGTCTCCTCCAGTCGGCGCCGGATGAAGATCGCCAGGGCGAACAACACGGCCGAGGCCAGGAACGGCAGCCGCCAGGCCCACTCCAGCAGGGCCTCGTCACCGGCCGTCGAGGCCCAGAGGAACGCCCCCGTGGCCAGGGCGATCCCCGCGGGCGGCATCGAGAGCACGAGCGAGGTCAGCAGTCCCCGGCGGTGCGGCGGGGCGAACTCCGCCACCAGCGTGGTCGCCCCGGCCAGCTCGGCGCCGGCGCCCATGCCCTGGAGCAGGCGCAGCACCACCAGCAGGACCGGGGCCAGGACCCCGATGGCCGCGGCCGTGGGCAGCAGGCCGATCCCCACGGTGGCCGCGCCCATCACCACGATGGTCAGCAGCAGGGCCGGCCGCCGGCCGTACCGGTCCCCCAGGTGCCCCACCATCACGCCCCCCAGCGGCCGGGCGAGGAAACCGACGGCGAAGGTGGCGAACGCCGCGAGGGTCGCCCCCGACGTCGCGCCCTCGAAGAACAGCGGCGCGATGACCAGTCCGGCCGCCGCGCCGTAGAGGGCGTAGTCGTACCACTCGATCAGCGTGCCGGTGACGGCCGCGAACAGGGCACGGCGGGCGCCCGGGGCCATCCGCTCGGAGGCAACCGGGAGGGTGGTGGAATCCATGAAGTATATTTCTAGCACGCTTGATAGGGTCGGCCTCGTGACCGAGGATCCCCGCACGCCGCCGTCAGGACCGCCGACCCGGCGTTCGCCCGCTCCTGGCCCAGCCCCCGCCCCCGGCCCGCGCGTGGCGTCCTCCCCCAAGGGCCCCCGCCTGCTGGCCGACCTGCGGCGGATGATCCTGACCGGACAGCTCGCTCCCGGCGAGGTGCTGGTGGAACCGCGGCTGGCCGAGCAGTTCGGATTGTCCAAGACCCCCGTCCGGGAGGCCCTGCACATCCTCGCCGCGGAGGGACTGGTGACCGTGCTGCCCAAGAAGGGGTACCTGGTCCAGACCATGTCCCCCCAGGACCTGGGCGAGGTCCTGGACCTGCGGATGCTGCTGGAACCGCACGCCGCGGCGGAGGCGGCCCGGCAGGCCACCGCCCGCACCGTACCCACGCTCCGGTCGGTCCTGGACCGTCAGCGCGAACTCACCGGAGGCGACCCCCTGGAGGCCATGGGCGCGGCCCGGGACTTCCACCTGGCCGTGGCCGGGGAGGCGCGCAACGCCCGGCTCGTCGCCGCCCTCGAGCGGGTCCTGGACGACATGGCGCGCGCCCATCACGTCCTGCCGGGGCTGCAGGCCCAGATGGCGCACCCGCACGAGCTCACCGAGCACGAGGCGATCCTCGAGGCGATCGCCGCGGGCGACGGCCCCGCGGCCGGCCGGGCCATGCGAGGGCACCTGCACTCCGTGCGCGAGGCGGTGCTGGAGAACCTCCAGCGCACCTCCACCCTGTGGTCCGGCACCTGAGCGGCCGGGCCGTCGCCCCGGGCGGCACCCTCGCGGGGCCAGGGCCTCAGGCCGCGTACAACGGGTTGTGGCCGGGCGTGACGCGCTCGCTCTCGCGGACCGGCCCCGGCGCGGTGCCGTCGCCGAAGGGGGAACCGCCGAGCTCCTCGCGCCGGTGCTCGCCCAGCCATCCGGACAGCTCCGGCCCCTTCGGCACGATCCCGGTGGGATTGATGTCCCGGTGCACCTCGTAGTAGTGGCTCTTGATCTGCTCGAAGTCGATCGTGTCCCCGAAGCCGGGGGTCTGGAACAGGTCCCGGGCGTAGCCCCACAGGGCCGGCATCTGGTCCAGCTTGTTGCGGTTGCACTTGAAGTGGCCGTGGTAGACCGGGTCGAACCGCACCAGCGTGGTGAACAGCCGCACGTCGGCCTCCGTGATGGTGTCCCCCATCAGGTACCGCCGGGACGTCAGCCGTTCCTCCAGCCAGTCCAGGGCGGTCCACAACCGGTCGTAGGCGGAGTCGTAGGCCCCCTGGGAGCCGGCGAACCCGCACCGGTACACCCCGTTGTTCACCTCGGTGAAGATGCGGGTCATGACCTCGTGCATCTCGTCCAGGGACTCCTCCGGCAGCAGGTCCGGCGCCCCGTCCCGGTGGTAGGCGGTCCACTGCGTGGAGAAGTCGAGGGTGATCTGCGGGTAGTCGTTGGTCACCACCGCGCCGGTGGGGATGTCCACGATGGCCGGCACCGTGATCCCGCGGGGGTAGTCCGGGAAGCGCGTGAAGTAGTTCTCCTGCAGCCGTTCGGTGCCCAGCACCGGGTCCCGCCCGTCCGGGTCCAGGTCGAAGGTCCAGGACCGCTCGTCGTGGGTGGGGCCGGGGGTGCCGAGTGAGATGGCGTCCTCCAGGCCGAGCAACCGGCGCACGACGATCGTCCGGTTCGCCCACGGGCAGGCCCGAGCCGCGACGAGCCGGTAGCGCCCGGCCTCCACGGGCCAGGCCTGGGCGTCGGCGGTCAGCCCGCCGGCCACGTGCCCGACCTTGTCCGTCTCCACCCGCGGGGCGGCCGTGATCGCGGCCGGGTCCGCGACGACCCGGTCCTGGATGTAATGCGTGTCCCGGGTGAACTCCTGCCCGGCCAGGACGTAGCTGCCCTGGCGGCTCCCCGGGTCCCGGTGGTGGCTCTGGCGGTCCTGTGACTGGTCCATACACTGAGCCTATGGCCTCTCCCGTCCCGGACTCCCACCTGACCTCCGCCGTCCTCGCCGACAACCCCTCGGGCATGACCCTGGAGGGAACGAACACCTACCTCGTCGGCGCCCCGGACGCGGACTCCGTGGTGCTGGTGGACCCCGGCCCCGGCGCGGGATCCGCGGACCACCTCGAGTCGGTGCTGGCCGCCGCCGGCGACCGTCGCGTGGAGCTGATCCTGGTGACCCATCACCACGAGGACCACACCGGAGCGGTCGGACTGTTCGCCGAGCGCACCGGAGCACCCGTCCGGGGCGGGTCCCCCGCCTGGTCGCGGGGCGCGGCGCCCCTGGCGCACGGCGAGCGCATCCCGGCCGCCGGCGTCGTGATCACCGCCTGGCACACCCCCGGGCACACCTCGGACTCCTATTCCTTCGCCCTGCCCGACGACGGCGCGGCCGGCTCGGTCCTGACGGGAGACACGGTGCTGGGCCGGGGCACGACCATGATCGACCACCCGGACGGGACGCTGGCCGACTACCTGCGCAGCCTGGAGCTGCTCATCGCGCTGGGCGACGCCACGGTGCTGCCCGCCCACGGCCCGGCGCTGGCCTCGATCGCCCAGGTGGGCGCCCAGTACCGGGACCACCGGCACGCCCGCCTGGACCAGGTCCGCGAGCTCGTCGCCCAGCTGGACGCCGCGGACCGGGACACCGTGCGCCGGGGCCCCGGGGCGGGACTGGCGCCGGGCTCCCCTGGCCGGGGCGTCGGGGACGATCCGCAGCGCACCGCGTTCGACGCACTCGCCGGGCGCCTGGCCGCCACCGTGTACCCCGAGGTGACCGGCACGGTGCGCTCGGTCGCCGCGATGACGATGGCCGCCCACCTGACGTACCTGGCGCAGGAGGCCTGAGCCCGTCAGTGTCCATACCGTGATCTGCCACGCCGCGGATTCATGGCGGCGCGGGCGGGTGTGACCCATACCATGGGTGGCGGAGGGTGCGATGCCTCCGGTATCCGCAGGAATGCGGGTGCTGACAACGAGTCATCACAAGGCGGTAAACGTGGCAGAGCAGCTTGACGAAATCGAGACCCGGCAGGACTGGGAGGTCCCGCTCATGAATTCCGACCGGAGGAACGGCCCGACGGCCCTCGTCACCGGGGCCACCGCGGGACTGGGCGCGGAGTTCGCCCGCCAGCTGGCGGGCCAGGGCCAGAACCTCGTGATCACGGGCCGGGACCCGATCGCCCTGGTCGGCAAGGCCCAGGGACTGGAGGCGCAGTACGGCGTCTCCGTGGAGACGCTGACCGTGGACCTGTCCACCCGGGAGGGCGTGGACGTGGTCGCCGCCCGGATCCGGGCCCGCGGACAACCCATCACGATGCTGGTGAACAACGCCGGTGCCGGGCTCTCCACCGAGTTCCACGAGAGCGAGGCCGAGGCGGAGGTGGCCATGCTCCGGCTGCTGGTGGAGGCACCCATGCTGCTCTCCCACGCGGCCATCCAGTCCTTCCTCGCCCGGGGCGGTGGCCGGATCATCAACGTCTCCTCCGTGGCCGGGCTGATCCCCGACGGCAGCTACGGGGCCGCGAAGTCCTGGGCCGTGGCCTTCAGCCGCTGGGCCAACACCCGGTACAAGTCCTCGGGCGTCACCGTCACCGCGCTCTGTCCGGGGCTGGTGCGTACCGAGTTCCACCAGCGGGCGGGGATCGACACCTCAAAGCGGCCCCGGTGGGCCTGGATGGATGCGGACGACGTGGTCCGCGAGGGGCTCACCGCCGCCGCCGACGGCCGCAGCGTCTGCGTGCCCTCGCGGCGGTATCGTTCCCTCATGACGGCGGCCCGGTTCAGCCCGGATGCCGTCCTGGAGCGGTTCAGCCGCTCCGAGGCCAAGTCACGCAGGACCGGCGAATAGCGCACGGTCGACCGCCGAAGGGGAACGGGGACCGCATGACCATCCTGGTGGGCTACACGGGCAGCCACGAGTCGAAGGCGGCCCTGGCCGAGGCGATCCGGATCGCCCGGCTCGCCCACGAGGACCTGCTCGTGGTCAACGCCGTCCCCGGGGGCGAGCACAAGCACGAGGCCATGGTGACGGAGGACGAGCAGGCGGAGCTGCAGCGGATCCTCGACGCCTCCGGGTTGCGCGCCGAGTTCCGCCAGTACGCGCGCGGCCGGTCCACGGTGGACGAGATCAAGGACCTGGCCACCGAGATCCAGCCCTCCCTCGTGGTGATCGGCATGCGCCGCCGCGGCACGTTCGGGCGGGTCCTGATGGGGTCCGTGGCCGACGTGCTGCTGCAGGAACTCGACCAGCCCGTGCTGTGCGTCAAGGAGTCCCCGGACCAGCCGTCCGGCGTCCACCGGGGCGAGCCCCCGCGGGACGTCACCGCCGCCGACGAGCCGAAGGACCTCCCCGGGCCCCCGCCGGTCCCGGAGGAGGGCGCTGGGGCCGGCCGCGCCCGCCGTCACCGCTGAGGCCCGCCCGGGCCCGCGGACACGGCCGCGCGGACCCGCCCCGGGACCGGGGTTCAGTCCCCGTCGAGGCTGACGTCCGGCCGGGCCCGCCGCTCGCCGTCGGCGGCCGGGTCCCGCCCGGAGTCCGGGTGGCCGGACTCCTCGTCTGGGCCGCCGTCGGCCTGGGCGGCCTTCTCCTTGCGTTCCTGGTAGGCCTGCTCCCCCGGGCCGGCGAACTCCCGGTTGCGCTCGATCGCGGTGATCGATCCCGTGAACATCGACGAGTCCTCGCTCGCCTTCGTCAACGGCGTGGACCCGGTGACCGTGGACTCGGCGCCGGTGACCGCCCGCTGCTGACCGGTGGCGGCATGCGACCCGTTGGACGATCCCAGCCGGGGCAGGGCCCCCGTGGCCGGGCGCTGCTCCCGGTCCGGACGGGCACTGCCCCCGGGCGCCGGACCGGCGGCGCCGCCCTCGTGCCGCTTCGTGGACCGGCCGGTGTCCCACCGGTACGGGCCCGCCTGCGCCTCGTCCGTCTCCGCGTAGGCCGGGGAGAGCACGGAGACGCTCTCGGCCAGGCGCTGGGCGTAGATGGCCTCCGGGTGCTCGCTGCGCAGGAAGGTGACCAGGTCCTCCCGCACGAGGCAGCGCAGGTCCCACAGGTCCCCGGAGTTCCGGGCGGAGACCACGGCGCGGATCTTGACCATGCCGCCGAGGGCGTCGGTGATCTGCAGGGAACCCTCCTTGCCGTCCCACAGCTCGGTGGACTCCAGCAGCGCCCTGAGGCGGTCCCGGGCCTCCTCCATGGGCACCCGCCAGTCGACCTCCATCTCCACGGTCCCGGACAGCGCCGAGCCCACGCGCGTCCAGTTCTCGAAGGGGGTGGTGGTGAAGTGGCTGGACGGGAAGATCACCCGGCGGCCGTCCCAGATCTTGACCACCACGTAGGACAGGGTGATGTCCTCGATGGTGCCGTAGACGTCCTCCACGGTCACCACGTCACCCACGCGGATGGCGTCGGTGAAGGCCAGCTGGACGCCGGCGAAGACGTTGGTCAGGGTGGACTGGACGGCCAGGCCGGCCACCACGGACAGCAGGCCGGCCGAGGCCAGCAGGCCGGCGCCCACCGCCCGCACCTGCGGAATGGTCAGCAGGATCACGGCCACCGCGATGACGATGATGAGCGCCTCGAGGATGCGCCGGATCAGCACCGTCTGGGTCTGGATCTTGCGGTCCCGCCGGTCGTCCTCGCCAGCGCTCTGGTACTTGGCGAGCACCCGCTCCTCGACGATCCGCACGATCCGCAGGGCCAGCCAGGCCAGCGAGCCGATGATCCCGGCCAGCAGCAGGAAGTTCGTCCCCTCGAACCAGTCGTACTCGGAGGCGGTCAGGCCCAGGGCGATCCTGGCGGCCATCAGGCTCAGCGCCACGGCCACCGGGACCCGGCACCGGGCCACCTGGCGGCGCAGTGCCGGCCGGCCGCGCAGCACCACGTTGATCAGCACGGCGGCCGCGGTGACGACGGCGAGCGCGATGACGACCCCGACCAGCACGGTGGACAGGATCCCCCAGAACGGGCCGAGGGAGTCCACGGCGCCCTGGGCCCCCTCCTCCATGGTGTCCGGGACGGTGGTGGTGATGTCCCCGGGCGCCGCGGTCTCCTCCGGGGCCGGTTCGGACAGGGCGCGGAGGGCCGTCCCGGAGGGAACGGCCACCCCGGGCGGGGCGGGCAGCACGGAGGACAGGGACATCAATGGCATGGTCCCAGTGTGTCACCGGCGCCTGCACCGGACCTGAACGGGTGGAGAATGGACGCTGAGATCGCTTCAGATCACGGCCGACCACTCCAGTACCGGAAGAGGACCCTCATGCTTTCCATCACGGACCTGCGCGGACGCGACGTCGACCCGGCCACGGTGCTGCCCCGGGCCGAGCTGGACGTGGCCGGTGCCGTGCCGCGGGTGCTGCCGATCCTGGACGAGGTGCGCTCCGGCGGCGCCTCGGCCGTGCTGGACCTCGGCGAGCGCTTCGACGGGATCCGGCCGCCGTCGTTGCGGGTGCCCGCCTCGGCGCTGGCCGAGGCGCTGGAGGCCCTGGACCCGGAGGTCCGCGCCGCGCTCGAGGAGTCGATCGCCCGGGCCCGGACCGTGCACGCCGCCCAGTTGCCGCCCGGGTCCGAGGTGGACCTCGGGGAGGGCGCCGTCGTGGAGAACCGCTGGGTCCCGGTGGGGCGGGTGGGGCTGTACGTGCCCGGCGGGCGCGCGGTGTATCCCTCCTCCGTGGTGATGAACGTGGTCCCGGCGCAGGCGGCCGGGGTGCCCTCCCTGGCGGTGGCCTCCCCGCCGCAGAAGGACTTCGGCGGCCTGCCGCACCCGGTCATCCTGGCCGCCTGCGCGCTGCTCGGCGTGGACGAGGTCTATGCGGCCGGCGGCGCCCAGGCGGTGGCCATGTTCGCCTACGGGGTGAAAGACGACGACGGCACGCGCCTGTGTGCCCCCGTGGACATGGTCACGGGGCCGGGCAACATCTACGTGGCCGCCGCCAAGCGCGCGCTGCTCGGGACCATCGGGATCGACGCCGAGGCCGGCCCCACCGAGATCGCCGTGCTGGCCGATGCCACGGCGGACGCGGAGTGGGTCGCGGCCGACCTGATCAGCCAGGCCGAGCACGACCCGATGGCCGGCTCGGTGCTCATCACCACGTCCCCGGAGCTGGCCCGGGACGTGGTGGCCCAGGTCCAGGAGCAGGTGCCGGGGACGTTCCACGAGGAGCAGGTGCGCCAGGCCCTGACCGGCCCGCAGTCCGGGATCCTCGTGGTGGACACCCTGGCCACGGCCATCGCGGTGGCCGATGCCTACGCCGCCGAGCACCTGGAGGTGCACACCGTGGACGCGCTGGCCACCGCGCGCCGGATCCGCAACGCCGGGGCCGTGTTCGTGGGACCGCACTCCCCCGTGCCGCTGGGCGACTACTCCTCCGGGTCCAACCACGTGCTGCCCACCGG
>JAPFFX010000118.1 GCA_026645375.1 Citricoccus sp. WCRC_4
GAGCGTGAAGCTGCCCAGCGGCGTGCTGTGGACCGCGCTCGGCACCGTGATGATCGTGGCCGCGGTGGCACTGTTCGACAAGGCCGGGATCGAGTTGCCGGTCACGGTGCGGGTGGCCGTAGCCCTTCTGGAAGTAGTCGAACGGCTCGTCCGGATTGACCGCGCAGAGCTCCTCGTACTCGTGGTCGATGTACAGCACCTCGGAGCGGTCCGTGGTCATCACGTCGGCGCGGCCGGCCACGATCTCATCGAAGATCGTCAGGTTGTCATGGGTCTTCAGTTCACCCTCGGGATAGTGCTCGCGGGCGAACTTCTCGTTGGTGCCTCCCTCCGGGACGATCGAGGTGACACCGGGCCGGTTGATGTCCTCGATGGACCGGTACTTCCCGACGTCCTCGCAGCGCGCGATGGGCGTCTTGCCGTCCTCCAGGGTGGGGGCGGTGAAGAAGACCTGTTCAGCACGCTCGGGGTTCATCGAGATGCCACCGACCGCGATGTCACACCCGGCCAGGTAGTCGTCCATGAGGGTCTTCCAACTGGTCTTGACCCACTCGACCTCGACGCCGAGGGTCTGTGCGAGGTCCCTGGCCATGTCCACGTCGATGCCCGTGAACTCCTCGGATCCCTCGGCCTGCTCGGTGAAGGGCGGATAGTCACCGGTGGTGCAGACCGTGAGACGGCCGGAGTCCTTGATGGCGTCCAACCGCGACGCTCCGGCGGCGGAGTCCCCCGAACCAACGGAGGTCACGGGCGAGGTCGCCGCGTCGCCCTGGGCGCCCCTGAGCTGATCGGCGCAGCCGGTGAGTGCGAGGGCACCGAGGCCCAGCAGGGCGATGGCAGGGCGGAGGGTTGTCATTCCGGTTCTCATGGGACTCCTGACGGGGGCAGAGGTGACCCGTCTCATACTATGCAGGCGCACCCCGCCGCCCCGCGCCCGAACAGCCATCCTCCCGGACGCCTCCCCTTGACGTGACTCGGGTCACATGCTTCCATCGATGCAACCTCGTTGCAAACCCTGCAACCTCAACCTGGGTGGTTACACATGATCCGAAACTCATCGTCCAGCACCTCCTCGCAACCCCTCACCAGCCAGCATCCCGAGTCGGGCGCCCCGGGCAACGACGCCCCCGATCTCTCCCTCAGCGGACAGCCCCGTCCCCAGGAGATCCGCTCCACCCGACGCCGGGTGGTCGCCGCCAGCTTCATCGGCAACTTCGTCGAGTGGTTCGACTACGCCGTCTACGGTTATCTCGCGGTCACCATCACGGCGGTGTTCTTCCCCGAGTCCGACCCGCAGACCGGCCTCATGCTGACCTTCGCCCTGTTCGCGATCTCCTTCCTCGTCCGGCCCCTCGGCGGGTTCGTCTGGGGTCACCTCGGCGACCGCATCGGCCGGCGCACGGCGCTGTCCTGGTCGATCCTGCTGATGTCGATGGCGACCTTCTGCATCGCCCTCATCCCCTCCTACGCGGCCATCGGGATCTGGGCGCCCATCATCCTGCTGCTGCTCCGGGTGGTCCAGGGATTCTCCGCCTCCGGCGAGTACGCCGGCGCCTCTGCCTTCCTGGTCGAGTACGCCCCGGCGAACCGGCGCGGCCTGTTCGCCGCCGTCGTCCCGGCCTCGACGGCGACCGGCCTGCTCCTGGGCTCCCTCATCGCCGCGCTGCTCACCGGGCTGCTCGACTCCCAGCAGATGAGCGACTGGGGCTGGCGACTGCCCTTCCTCCTGGCCGCGCCCATGGGCCTGATCGGCCGCTACATCCGCAACAAGCTGGAGGACACTCCGGTCTTCCGTGAGCTCGCCGAGGAGGACGAGGCCGTCAAGACCCCCGTGTCCGACCTGTTCACGCAGCACTGGCGGAGCCTGCTGGTGGCCAGCGGCGCCGTCCTGCTCAACGCCGTCGGCTTCTACGTGATCCTCAGCTACATGCCGACGTACCTCTCCCAGGAGATCGGCCTGGACGAGACGCTGTCCTACATCGCCACCACCGTGGCGCTGCTGACCTACATCGGGTTCATCTTCCTCACCGGCATGCTCTCCGACCGCTTCGGGCGCAAGAAGGTCCTCATCAGCGCCTCGGTGCTGTTCATCGTGCTGACCTACCCGGCGTTCGTCCTGCTGGGCACCGGCAGCTTCGTGGTGATCGTGCTGGTCCAGATCCTGCTCGGTGCCCTGCTGACCCTCAACGACGGGACCCTGCCCAGCTTCCTGGCCGAGATGTTCCCGACCAAGGTCCGCTACTCCGGCTTCGCCGTCAGCTTCAACCTCTCCAACGCCATCTTCGGCGGGACGGCACCGCTCGTGGCCACGTGGCTCATCGCCACCTCGGGCACCGACCTCGCGCCAAGCTGGTACCTGATGGCCGCCGCCGCCGTCTCGTTCGTCGCCGTCGCCCTGGCCCCGGAGACCAGCCGCCAGCCGCTGCGGCACCGGTGACGGCCGCGACGACTCCCTGACGCGCCGCCGCGGGCCGCGCCGCTCACCCGGCCTTCGAGGTCGGCGTGTTGCGGCGCGGCTTCACCGGGCGCTGGTTCAGGCTGCGGGCCAACTCCCGCCGCTGGACCGGAGTGGTCCCACCGCGGATGCCGTACCGGCCGTGCAGGTCCACTCCCGTCTCCTGCGTCATCGCCTCCGCCAGGCACTCGCTGACCACGGGGCAGTCGTTGCAGATCGCCAGGGCCGCCTTCTTCTCCATCGGGTCCTTGGAGAAGAAGAGCTCGGTGTCACCCGGCCCGCACTCGGCGTACAGCTTCCAGTCCCCCTCGGGCTTCCAGCCCTCCGACGGGTGTGCCGTGAACGCGGTCAGGGGCTGCACCGGCCCGCGCGGCACGGCCCTCACCGGTCCGCGCGGTACGGACTTCACCGGTTCGCTCGACCCGGACGCATCGGATGCCGGGAGGCCGGGGGCCGGGACGTCGGCGGCCGCGACATCCTGCGCCGGGACGTCAGGCTCAGCGACACCCGGGGAGGGAACGCTGGGCGCGCGGACACCTCGCGCGTCGACACCCTGCGCGGGGCCACCCGACGAGGCACCCCTTGGTGCTGGGCGGCCCCGGTACGCGTCCGCGGCGTCTCGGAGTGCGGTGTTCATGATGGCCATGACTGCGTCACCTTTTCTGTTCGGGCAGTGGCGAACTCCGGGCATGGTGGTGGCGGTGCTCGCCGCGGTCCGGGAACCGATGGGGTCGACGCCGGACCTGGGATGGAAATCGACGGGTACATCTCGACGGTTACGCCCGGATTACCGTTCCGGAGCCGAAAAGGTTGCAGGACGTCGCGAAAACGACCGTCCCGGACCGGTGAATAACGCAGACGGCGGTGGACGAGCCGGTCGTGATGCTCCGTCCGTCGCGGCGGCGGTTAAGGCGGTTAAACCCGTCCCTCACCGCGGCGGCTTAACCTGTCCGCCGCGTGTGGTCAGATGTTGGGGGCCATCAGGGCCGGCCCTCCGGGGCGATCCCGATGGCGTTCCGGGGTGCCGCCGTATTGGCACCCATCTGATCTGCGAGGAGGGGACCCCGCCCATGATGGGACCACATCACGCTGCCTGCGGGGCGGCGGCCTGGGTGCTGATCGCCGCCGACGGTGAACTGCCGCTGGGGCCGCTGGCCGGCGTCGGGCTGTTCGGCACGGGCACCGAGGCGTTGCTGACGCTCCCGGAGGCCGTCCCCCTGGGGTTCGGGCTGCTGGGCGGGATCACGGACCTCGGCGTCCTGGCCGGGGCGATCGTCGCCGCCGGCGCCGCGCTGCTGCCGGACGCCGACCACCGCCACGCGTCCATCGCCCACTCCCTGCCCCCCGTCTCGGAGTGGTTGTGCCGCGTCCTCGGCCGGGCCGCCGGCGGGCACCGCAACGGCACGCACTCGCTGCTGGGGTTTGCCGCGTTCACCCTGATCGCCTGGCTGCTCTCCCGGATCACGCTGCCGGCCGAGGCCGGTGCGTTGCAGCTCGGCGCCGGGATCGGGACCGTGCTGCTGTCCGCCTTCGCGGTGAAGGCGCTGCAGTTCATGCCGGACCGCGCGCGCAAGGCGCCCTGGCTGGTGGGGATCCTGTGCGGGGCGCTGGTCACCGTGGGACTGGGAGCGGAGAGCTCCTGGTTCGTGCTGGCGGTGGCGGTCGGCGTGGCGGTCCACATCGCCGGGGACATGCTCACCGACGGCGGCTGCAACCTGCTCTGGCCCGTGCGCCTCCGGCGGCCGCGGGAGCTGTCCCGGACGCCGCTGGTGCGGGAGATGTGGAGCAGTGGCGGGCGGATGAAACTGCCGGTGCTGGGCCCCACCGGGTCGCGGCGTGAGTGGGCGGCGGCCACCGTGATCTCCGCGGTCGCCGTGGTGGGCATGCTCAGTGCGGCGTGGGGCGTCGGCGTGCAGCTCATCAGCACCGCGCTCTGACGAACCCGGTGCATTCCCTTCCCAGGCCGCGAGAGGACCGCGACGGCGGCCTCTCGGAACCGGGCCGCCGCGGGCCGTCCTAGACGCTCTCCTCGGACAGCATCCGGCGGGCCTCCTTGAGCGCCCAGCCGGAATCCTTGTGGTCCAGCTGCGCCAGGGCCAGCAGGTTCCCGATGCGCTGCTCACGGCTGAGCTTGGCCGTCTCGTCGGCGAGGTTGATCATCGTCAGGACGCGGGCGTGGGCACGGCGCCCGCGGGCCTTCGTCCGGGTGTCGTTCGCCTCGGTGTCCCGCAGGATCTCCAGTGCTTCCGCCAACAGGTTCTTCATGGTCCGGCTCCCCCAACCGTTGATCTCGAGCCATCAACCGTACCCGACGGCACCCTGGGCGACGTGCCCCGGGTCACACGGCGCAGTATTCCGGCGCGGGCCACCCCGGGGCACGCGCCGGCCGGCGGACGCGGAATGCTCAGGACGTGAACACGTGCTTGAACTGCTCCGCCCGGTCCACCACGCGGCGCCACACCCCGGGCTTGCCCTCGCGCGAGGACACCGTCGTCTCGATGACCAGCACCGGGTCCCCCACCTCGACCTCCAGGGCCGAGGCCTCCTCCTCGTCGGCGGGCTTGGCCCAGACGTGGTGCTCGGAGCGCTGGTACGAGATCCCGTACCGCTGCTCCAGCAGCTCCACGGCGGACCCCGAGGACTCCAGCTCCTCCACGGTGGGCAGGAACTCCTCCGGGCTGACGATGAAGATCCGGCTGTAGGACACCGGCTGGCCCTTCACGGACACCCGGCGGGCGAAGGACAGCACCTCCTCCCCCGGACCCAGGCGGAGGGCCTCCCGGACCTCCGCGGGGGGCTCCGCGCGTCGCAGGTCCCGGACGGCGGACTCCGGGTCCAGCCCGCGGTCGGCCAGGTAACCCACCAGCCCGCCGAACTGCACACCGGCGGGACGCTCCACGTTGACCCGGTCCACGGGGAACGTTCCCTTGGCGCGCTCGCGGTAGACCAGCCCGTCGGTGACCAGCGAGCTCAGCGCCTGCCGCACCGGGGCGCGGCTGACGGTGAAGCGTTCCATGAGCGCGGCCTCGGTCATCACCGGGGTCTGACCCGCGCGGATCTCCTCGGCGAGGATCTGGTGGATCTGGCGGTGCAGGGGCACCCCGGAGGTCCGGTCGAGGGTTCTCATAGGCACTGAGGCTAGTCGAACGGGCGGGTGCGCTCCGGGGCCGTCCGCGCACCCCGAGACCCGCCCTGACCCGTTCCGGCATGCCGTCAGTGGGGTCGAGACCGGCCCCTCCAGCGCGCCCGGGGTGATGAGGTCCGCGTCACTCACGGTAGATTCGGATCCGGCGGGTCATGGACACCCCGGGTACCCGCCGTCCTGCAAACCGAGACGAGGACCTGGATGCACCGACCGATGTGCCAGCCCACTGCTCTGCCCCAGCCCGCCCTGATCCGGACCGCCCGGCGGGAGGTGGGCTCATGCTGACCCCCACCGCGCGCGGCCCGCTCAGCGACTGCGTCCTGGAGTCCCTGCGCACCGGGGACACCTCACGGACAGCCGACGCCCCCGAGGCCGGCAGCCCCGAGGACGCGCAGATCACCCTGTGGGCCCTGTACGAGCAGCACTACCGGGGCTTCGAGGACGTGGCGGGCGAACTGGAGTGGGACCCGCGGCTGATCGCGGTGCGACGGCGCCTCGAGCAGGACTTCGAGCGGGAACTCCGCGCCCGGACGCCCCGGGTGCCCGAGCCCGGGAACTTCGCCGAGGACTTCTTCGCGTTCGTCGCCGACCACGACGGCCCCTCGCTGGCGGCCCACATCCACCGCTCCGCCTCGGACGAGCAGGTGCGCGAGTTCCTGCGGCACAAGTCGATCTACCACCTGAAGGAATCGGACCACACGACCTGGGTCATCCCCCGCCTGTCCGACACCGTCAAGGCCGCCGTGATGGAGTTGCAGTACGACGAGTACGGCGGCGGCAACCCGCACCGGCTGCATGCCCACCTGTTCGCCCAGGGCCTGACGGCCAGCGGCCTGTCCGCCGAGTACGGCGCGTACATCGACGAGGTCCCGGTCGAAGTCCTCGAACAGAACAACGTGATGTCCCTGTTCGGGCTGAACCGGCGACTCCGCGCGGCCTCGCTCGGGTTCCTCGCAGCCTTCGAGGCCACCAGCTCCTCGCCGTCGCGCAAGATCGCCGGCGGGCTGGAGCGCCTGGGCTTCCCGGCGGAGATGGTCGAGTACTACACCGAGCACGTCGAGGCCGATGCGGTGCACGAGCAACTGGCCGTCCGCACGATCTGCGGCGTCCTGCTCGCCGAGGAGCCCTCCCTGCACGAGGACGTCTTCTTCGGAGCCTGGACCAGCCTGGACCAGGACGACCGCTACGCCCGGCGGATGCTCGGCGCATGGGCGTCATGAGCGACGAACCGGACCGGCTACCGGGCCAGGGCCCGGGGACGTCCCCGGGTCACCCGGACGTGATCTTCTGCCCGGGAGGCCCGATCCTGCTGCGCGGTGATCACGTGGTGCAGGACGAGGACGGCAACGAGTACC